>JBJTMY010000157.1:0-10311 GCA_046073825.1 Bacteroidota bacterium | reverse complement strand
TCTCCATTTCAAAATTCCTCCTTTGAGCTCTGTGATGTTTTTAAAGCCACGCTTTTGTAAGTCCTGCGCGGCACTATGGCTTCTTCCACCACTCATGCAATAAACAAATACCGGTTTGCTTTTATCCAGTTTTTCCGTTGCTGCATTAAACTGATCTCCGTTCCAGTCAATGTTCAGTGCGTTTGGTAAATGGCCGGCAGAAAATTCTTCGGGTGTGCGGACATCCAACAACGTTATATCGGAAGAAGATTTTAATTTTTCACTGAAAGCTGCAGGTTCTACTAATGAGTATCCTGTGTTTTGTCCGTTGCTGCATGCGTATAGCAAGCAAGAAATAAAGAATAGGAGGAAGGAATATTTTTTCATGATGATTATTTTATAGCTGCATCTTGCAAGCGTGCATCAAAACGAATGTCGTGTTGCTGTGCAATTTCAATTAAGGATAGTAAAAAATCTTGGCGTTGTAGTTGGAAAAAGTCAGCATCTGTTGTGTTAATGAAAAACTGTACTTGCAATTCAAACCCAATATCTGAAATTTTATCAAGTCGAATAAATGGTTCGGGTTGGGTGGCTACTTCTTTATGCTTTTGTAAAATGGCTGTCCCAGTTTTTATGAATTCTTCTATCTGCGTTCGAGTAGTGTGCATCTTCAAGGTCAGATGAAAGCTAGCACGAATCATATCACGCAGACTAATATTTTCAAGATCCGCATCAATCATTCGTTTGTTGGGGACCTTAATTAAGGTTTTTTCCATCGTGCGAATTAAGGTAGAACGAAATCCGATTTTCTCAATCTTGCCTTGTACATTTCCAACCTTCACAACATCTCCTAACGTAAATGGCTTATCAAGAAAAATGGTAAAGCTGCCTAACAAGTTTTCAAGTGTATCTTTTGCTGCTAACGCTAACGCCAATCCCCCAATTCCTAACCCTGCGATTAATGAAGCCACATTCACATGGAATACTGCTCCCAGCATCACAAAGAAACTCACAATCATCACCACAAACTTCAACGACTCTTTAATGAAAGGAACTAATTGATCATCGACCATCGTTTCAGTTGCCAATGCTCGCTGTTGTAGTATCAATGCAAAAAAATCGACAAGTCGTAATAAGATCCAAGTGATAGAATAAAACAAGGCCATCAAGAAAACTTTATTGATGACGAATAAAATTCCGAACTCTTCCTTAGAGGTTAAATGCCATTCACCAGGAAAATGCAATTGCATCGCTGCGAGATAGAGCGACACTACCAAAATGAAAAACCCTACAGGCTTTCTCAGTAATGCACGCAACTCATTTACCTGAACACCTTCTGCATGACGTTTTATAAATCGATATAAAAATCCAGAGAGTTGATGTGATACAAATCGTTTTAATATTAATCCTCCAATAATAATCCCAACGGCTATTAACCAATGGTCCATATAATTGTCTAAAAACGATTGATGTATCCAGTCTGTATTCATGCAAAATTGTTTTATTAAACTAACTGTTTCAATGCAATTTGGTATCCGCTCGCCGTTATATGTGTGTCGCCATTGTTAATTTCACGAATTGCTTCTAATCCTTTTTGAATCGTTGCTGCTACATCTTTAAAGATTGCTCCAGCGCTGATATCATTCGGGTTGCTCATCAAATAGGCAAACACTCTTGCCATTCCACAATTCGATAAAAAGTCAGGAATAACACTCAGTGTTTCATCTGCATATTGTCCGATAGGGCCCATAAATATTTCCGAATCGGCAAATGGAACATTCGCTCCACAGGCAATCACTTGTAATCCGTTTTTATGCATACTCGCCACCTGATCTTTCGTAACTAATCGCGAAGCTGCAGCAGGAATAAAAATATCAGCGGGTTCATTCCAGAAATTAGTATTGATGTTTTCATCTTTCGTGAAGCCATCAAACATATTAGAAACTCTGGTATTAAATAAATGATCAATTTCGTTTTGCGTAAATCCGTTACTGTTAGTAAGTCCGCCATTGCGATCAATGATACCAACAACTTTAGCTCCTTGCTGCGTCAAATAAAATCCAGCAGCTGCACCTACATTTCCCCAACCTTGAATGAGTACTTTCTTGCCTGCTACCGAATCATTTTTCAAGCGGTAATAATGAATCACTGATTCAGCCACACCGTAACCGGTAATCATATCTGCAATTCGGTATTGAGTACCTGCAGGAACGTATTGTACATCATCTACCAATAAACTCACGCCTACTTGTAATTTCCGAATACGTTCTTCTTTCGCTGAACTTCCATAATGTCCGTTTACAACACCTTCTTGTGGATGCAATAAACCTAAGTCGGCAGTGATAGGAATTACCTCATGAATTTCATCAACGAATAAATCGCCACCAGTGCCATAGTATTGTTTTAAAATGGGAAGCACCGCTTTATACCAACGCTTTAAAACATCTTGCTTACGAGGATCTGTTGGATCGAAATTAATACCTGATTTAGCACCACCAATAGCAGGACCAGCCACCGTAAATTTAATTTCCATTGTTTTCGCCAGTGATTCCACTTCTCGTCTATCGAGACCTTTACGCATACGCGTTCCACCACCTGCAGCACCTCCGCGTAAAGAGTTAATTACCACCCAGCCTGTTGCATCTGTTAAGGCATCGTTCCACTCAAAAATTATTTCTGGTTTCTTTTCTTCAAATTTCTTTAGCAATTCTAACATAATTGATTTTGGTATTTTGAATTGCAAAAGTAAGGGAAATTTAGAGATTAATTAGTTCGTTAGAATTAATCGTTTGTAAACGACTAAAAGCGTTTAAAAACCGAGTAATTGTTTTCGATTAAATAATTTTGTCGCGGGGTGGGGCTGCCGTCCCCCCATGGTATTGAGATCTGATTGTGTACCAATGCATGTAGTTTTGTGTCCGTCAAAAACCGAATAAACTTAGTCCGATTTGTTACTTGATTTCCATGTCCGCCTTAAAATTATTGAGGAAATAAGATGCTGTAGTAAGAAGCGATTAGAAATAAGCGGTGTTTGAGCCATGTAGTTTTTACTACATGGTGAGTTCGATTATTTCCGCTTCGCACGAAAGCAGCTCCTCAATAAGTTTACAGCTGCGGTATTTTTGCCTACTTTTTTTACTGCAGAAAAAAGTAGGAGCCTGCCCTAAAGTATTTCACTTTAGGGGCTGTACGGCTAGAGTACAATAAAATTGAAGCTACGACTTCAAAGTCGGAGTCTTATACAAAGCTAATTTCTGATCCCCAATTCTTCTAATAATCTTCTTGCCAACCAAGCCATCTTCTGGAGGGATAAATTTCAAAATTTCCGGACGAAAATCATTCATTCCAAGCAAGTAAAAATCACCATTTTCCTGAAGACCAATACAGCATTCTATCAACTTTAAGCTAAAAAATGCTTCATCTAATAAGGTGGGAGTAGGAGCAGTTGCTGGTTTGAAAATAACCACTTTGCGAAAGCCTTTCGAAAATCCATCTTCAAAAATTGTATTCAATACTTCTGGCATTTGCCCATCGGGTAATGAAAGTTCATTCTCACTAGACGATTTTTTTTTCCAAATTACAGTATGATAGTTGGAGTGTGCAATAACTGAAAGTAGGGTGTTCGACTCCTGATTTTCATCAATCAGCAAGGCTAAACAGCATTTTTTTCGGTATTCTTCCATGTCCCTATTGCTAAAGGTAAACGATTTTACATTTGCTTCGTACTACGACTGCTAAATTAGATGTAAATCGGTTACATTTGTAGCACTTAAAAAATATTTGTAAAGACATGTTGCAACTGAATGTTATTCGAGAAAAGAAAGAGTGGGTGTTAGAACGCTTAGCCATTAAAAATATCGATGCTTCTTCTACGCTCGATCAGGTTCTTTCTTTGGATATCGATAAAAGAAAAAAACAAACAGAATTAGAAACGCTGCTGGCTGAACAAAACAGCATTGCGAAGCAGATAGGTGAAATGTTTAAGTCGGGTAACAAAGATGGAGCTGAAGAATTGAAATCAAAAAGTACGCAGCTAAAAGAGCGAAGCAAAGTGTTAGAAGAAGAAGTAGCGCAAGCAGAAACTGCTATCAATGATATTTTAGTTTCATTGCCTAACATGCCTCATACTTCTGTTCCTAAAGGAAAAACACCAGAAGAGAATGAAGTGGTTTACTTAAGTACAGAAGTATTACCTACATTGCCTGAAACTGCTGTTCCTCATTGGGAGTTAACGAGCAAATATGATATTATCGATTTCGAATTAGGTAATAAAATTACGGGAGCTGGGTTTCCTGTTTACAAAGGACAAGGAGCAAAATTACAACGAGCCTTGATTAATTTCTTTTTAGATCGTGCAGAGAAAGCGGGTTATTACGAGGTGCAGCCTCCTATTTTAATCAATGCTGATTCTGGTTATGGAACTGGTCAGTTGCCAGATAAAGAAGGGCAAATGTATCACGTAACAGTAGATGGATTTTATTTGATTCCTACTGCTGAGGTGCCAGTAACTAATATTTTTAGAGATGAGATTGTTAAGGCAGAATCATTGCCAATTAAGTACACTGCTTATACGCCTTGCTTCCGTCGTGAAGCAGGCTCTTACGGTGCGCATGTACGCGGATTGAATCGTTTGCATCAATTCGATAAAGTAGAGATTGTACAGGTGGCACATCCTGATACAAGCTATGCTATTTTAGAAGATATGAAAGAGTATGTAGCAGGTCTGTTACATGAACTAGAATTGCCTTTCCGAACTTTACGTTTATGCGGCGGTGATATGAGTTTTGCCTCTGCATTAACATACGATATGGAAGTATGGTCAGCAGCACAACAGCGCTGGTTAGAAGTAAGCTCAGTATCTAACTTCGAAACGTTTCAATCAAACCGATTAAAATTACGTTATCGTGAAGGAAGTGGAAAACCACAATTAGCACATACACTAAACGGTAGTGCGTTAGCGTTACCTCGAATAGTAGCCGCGCTTTTAGAAAATAACCAAACACCAGAAGGAATTAAAATTCCAAAAGCGTTGGTGCCTTTCACAGGTTTTGAATGGATTAAATAATGCTAAAAAAAATTAAAATACTTCTATTTGTTTTTCTTGTTGCAGGAAGTGCATCTGCCTTCGCTCAACAATCGAATGCCGAGTTGGCTAATCAGTATTTTAATACTGGCGAATTTGATAAAGCTATTGTTTATTATGAGAAATATTATCAGCAGGACCCTTATGGTGCCTTTGGTAATTATTTAAAATGCTTTCAAGAGTTAAAAGATTTTGAAGGTGCTGAAAAGCTGATTAAAAAACAGCAAAAGAAATTCCCCGGCGATGCCAGTTTACGCATTGAGTTGGGTTCTTTATATGATTTAATGGGCGATAGTGCAAAGGCTGATAAAGCGTATGCAGATGTAGTGAAGAATTTGCCAATTGATGTCAATCAGATTATTCAAACAGGTAATGCCTTTAATCAACGGCAACTTTTTAAATTTGCGCAGCAGACTTACCTGCAAGGAAGGAAGATGCTGAAAGGTACTTATCCTTTTTCATTCGAGCTGGCAGATGCTTATGCGCAGGATGGTAAGTCAACGGAAATGCTTACCGAATACATTGATGCCATTGAGTTCAATGCTTCCTATTTGCCAAGTGTTCAAACATTGTTGCAATCAAAAATTGTGAATGATTTAAGTGGGAATCTAGCGGATCAATTACGTCAGGTGTTATTACGTAAGATTCAGAAAGATCCAAACAATTCTTCCTTTAGTGAACTCCTGTATTGGTTGTTTGTCCAGGAAAAAGATTTTGAATCGGCATTTATTCAGGCGAAAGCCCTCGATAAACGCTTGGGCGAAGACGGAGATCGTTTGATTGCGTTAGGTCGTGCCTGCGTAAGCAATGGTGAATATGAAACTGCTATTAATTGTTTTCAAACGATTTTGGATAAGGGAAAAGAAAGCATGAATTACATCAATGCGCGTATTGAGTTAATTAATGCAGTAAACAACAAAGTGATTTCAAATGGTGGGGTTACGCAAGCGGAATTGATGAAATTGGATTTAGATTATCAAACGGCCATGGCTGACTTAGGGAAATCGCCAGCAACTGCTTCGCTTATTCAAGGATATGCGCACTTAAAGGCATTTTATATTCACGATACACAGCGCGCCATTGAGCTGTTGGAAGAGGTTTTAGCATTGCCCAATCTAAGTGCTCAGTTCAAAGCTGATAATAAATTAGAGTTGGCCGATATCTATGTGTTTGATGGACAAGTGTGGGATGCAGCGTTGTTATATGGACAGGTAGATAAAGATTTTAAGAACGATGCAATTGGTCGTGAAGCGAAGTTCAGAAATGCACGACTCTCTTATTACTTAGGAGAGTTTGATTGGGCTAAAGATCAATTGAAAGTGTTAAAAGCCGCAACGAGTCAGTTGATTTCTAATGATGCGTTACAATTAGGTTTGTTGATTTCTGACAATACGAATATGGATACTTCAACGGCGGCATTGTTGATGTATTCTCGTGCCGACTTGCTCGATTTTCAGAATAAAGATAGTTTAGCATTGATTACGCTTGATTCGTTATTGAAGGATTTTCCTGATCATTCATTAACAGATGAAGTTCTTTTTAAAAAGGCAGGTATTTATAAAATGCAAGGTAATTATTTGATGGCTGCATCACTTCTGCAAGAAGTTGTCGATAAATTTCCGGATGATGTATTAGGTGATGACGCGATGTACCAACTAGCCTGTATGTACGAAGATCAGTTGAATGATAAAGAGAAAGCTAAAAGTATTTTCGAATCGTTTTTAGCAAAATACCCAGGGAGTTTGTTTGTTGTGGATGCACGAAAACATTTTCGTAGTTTAAGAGGGGATAAACTCTAAAACTATTTTTTACCTTTACCAAATATTAATTTCCTTATGATTATTTACAATGTGACTGTAAACGTTGATAACGACGTTGCTGAAAGCTGGTTAAGTTGGATGATTGATACGCATATTCCGGATGTATTAAATACAGGTATGTTTGAAGGTTATTCCATTTTGCGTTTGATTGGTGATGAAAAGTCAGGTGGGATTACCTACGCCATTCAATACCGTTGTAAGGATTTGCATACCTATGAAAAATACCGTGATGAATTCGCACCGGCATTGCAGGCGGATGCCTTGAAAAAATTTTCAGGAAAATTTGTAGCATTCAGAACATTGTTAGAAGTAGTGAAATAATGTCTGCGCACGATTCAGTAAAAGCCAAGAAGAGTTTTGGTCAGCATTTCTTAAATGACGATTTAATTGCTGCAGCTATCGCTAATGCCTTACCGAAGAATCAAGAAAAGGTAGATGCGTTGGAGATTGGTCCGGGAATGGGTGTCTTAACTAAGTTTTTGCTAGAAAGAGAGGACTTAAATTTAAGTGCTGTTGAATTGGATAAAGAGAGTGTTATTTATTTGGAACAACATTATCCAACGTTTAAGGATAAAATTATTCAAGGTGATTTTTTGCAGTTGAATTTGAAATCACTTTTCCCTCATCCATTTTACTTGGTTGGAAATTTTCCTTACAATATTTCTACGCAGATATTATTCGTCGTTTTGGAAAACAAAGAACATATTCCTGCAATGGTTGGCATGTTTCAGAAGGAGGTTGCTCAGCGCATTGCTTCTGGTCCCGGAAATAAAGACTATGGAATTTTAAGCGTGCTCTTGCAACCATGGTACGAGATTGAATATCTTTTTTCCGTCGATGAAAATAAATTTAATCCACCACCAAAAGTAAAGTCAGGCGTGTTGCGCATGATACGTAACGAGCGACAAGAATTAGGGATTGAGGAGTCTTATTTTAAGATGATTGTTAAAACAGGGTTTAATCAACGACGTAAGACACTTCGTAATGCATTGCGACCATTATTGCCTGAAGATATTAGCCCCATTCCGTTTTTGAATTTACGTGCTGAGGCATTATCGTGGGAACAATTTGTGGTTTTAGCGAAGGCTATCCAAGATGCTAAAAAGTCAAACTAATTTGCCCTAAGGCGTTAAATGGCGCTTGTGGATAATAGAAATTTTCTTGTGTTCGACTTCCAGCAACATTATACCCATAGGTATAACCGTTAGAAGAATACATGGCGCTTCCAATATTATTTAACAGTACATTAAATCCTAATTCTTTACACCAGCTTGTTTTGCGTTTATAACTTAAACGTGCATCGGTAACCATGTAGGCTTTTATTACACGACTTTCATTGGAAGTGTTGTCGAGGTATTGTTTGTCGATATAACGTTCAATTACTGATGCAGATAAATGTTCGTTAAATTGGTAAGTGAAATTTAAATTGCCAATAATATTTGGTGAAAAGGCAATATTGGTATTGTTGAAAATAATTTTCGACTGACCAGCATAGTTGTAGTCTGCATCGTATTCATCTGTAAACTCTACAAATTCTTTAATCTTATTGTCACTGAGTGTAATATTCATACCTACATTAACCTTGTCATTCGGAATCCATTTTGTTTGTATTTCTACTCCTCTGCGATAACTTTCTGCTACATTACTACGATTATAATTTCCAACATCATTTACTTCACCTGTTAAAACTAATTGATTTTTGTAGTTCATATTATAAAAGGTTAATTGGCCATAAAAATGTTTATCGGTATAACGATAGTTTAATTCAATATCGGTGAGTTGTTCTGATTTTGGTCTGCTTTTAAAAGTTGATTGCGTATAATCGTCACGGTTAGGTTCTTGATTGGTCATTCCCAAACTTACATACACATTATTTTTTGAGTTGATGGTGTAAGCTGCACCTAATTTCGGATTAAAGAATTGTAAATTGGCATTGTCTGGTTTTGTGCTTCCATCATCGTTTAATCCATCGAAAAAATAATTCACCGTTCTAAATTGTAAATCAACAAACGTATTTAGTTTATCTTTCAAGAAAAAGTTTTCTAGTCGTGCAAAATTATTCCAGTCGCTTTTGCGCGCTGAATTATTATAATATTTCTGATTGATTTCAGAATTGCCTGCATATTGTGCCCAAACAACAGTCCCAAAATGTCCTCCGATGTAATTATTCCATCCACCTCCAATTGTGAGTTTTGCACTTTCTGAAATTACCCTTCTGAAATTATAAGTAGTTCCGTAAAAATCATTGTCGAGCCATTTCTTTCGAATAAGATTAGAAGAAGTAATGGTATCAGCATTTAAATAGATATCAGGTATTCCATAATTCGATAACGACTGATTTTTTTTATACTCTTCGTAAAATCCTTTTCCTCTGGTGTAATGAAGATTAACATCTAACGATGTTTTATAATTAAATCGAATGGTGTTTAAAAATTGATAATGATCCTGCTGGTAATTGTCTACTTGATTGGCGTACGTGAAATAATTATAATTTCTTCCGCTATTTAATAGATTGCTTGCTTCTTGTTCATCTAATCCATTGCGAATGATATAATCATTCATAGCATTAACATCGCCATTCACTCTTGATTCAGGAACTCCATTCCAACTTTGATAAGTGATTTCTTTTCCAGAAAAAACATTGATGCGCGACATAAAATGATGACTAGTGTAAGCTCCCGATACAAAGTATGATTTCAAATCAGAGCTGCCACGATCAATATATCCATCGCTTTTTATTCTCGACAAGCGACCTTCAAATGCGAATCGTTCGTTCAATGTTCCGCTTCCAAACGAAATATTATTCTTAATAGTATTAAAAGAACCAATCGAACATTCGCTTTTTGCAAATGGAGTAATAGACAAATCTTTACTGGTTAAATTTATACTTCCTCCAAAAGATCCTGCACCATTCACGGATGAACCAACTCCTCGTTGCACTTGAATATTTTCAGTGGATGAAACAATATCGGGCATGTCTACCCAATACATGCCTTGCGACTCTGCATCGTTAATTGGAATTCCGTTTACCGATACATTAATACGGGTTGGGTCACTCCCGCGTATGCGAATACCTGTGTACCCAATGCCCGTACCTGCATCACTCGTAACAACTACAGAAGGTAGGTCCTGAATAACGTAAGGAACATCTTGACCTAAATTTGTTTTTTGTAATTCTGCTTTCGAAATAGTTGTTTTAGTAACTGGCGAATAGTTTTTTAACCAATAAGCATTAATTATTACATCATCCATAGTATATGGACTATACTCAAGCAAGATAATAGGACTTGGATTATTTACTAAATCGAAAGGATAAAAATTAGATTTATAGCCCATGCACCTCACTTCAATATATCCTTTTGAAATTTTATTCGGAAGTGAATATTTGCCGAACTCATCGGTTATACAAGAGCCGAGTACGGGATTATT
>JBJTMY010000156.1:0-3192 GCA_046073825.1 Bacteroidota bacterium | reverse complement strand
TTCGAAATTCTTGATTTCATCTTCTACATTTTTTATCACTGCTTGTTCGTTGTAATCACGAAGTACGTTTGAACCTAATGTTATCACACGTTTCTGATTGATACGCTTGATGCCACCATAGGTAGTAGAGTAAGAGATATTACAGAATGCAGATAATGGCACCTGACGAACCATTCCGCCTTTGTTCATATCACGATAAGTTATTTTAAGATTGTTCAAAGCATCTACATCCATGCGCTGTTCGTATTTGTAACGCAATTGAATAGGATACTCATCATTA
Organism: Bacteroidota bacterium; assembly: GCA_046073825.1. Classification (GTDB taxonomy): domain Bacteria; phylum Bacteroidota; class Bacteroidia; order AKYH767-A; family OLB10; genus CAINEC01. The sequence continues at coordinate 2,912 of JBJTMY010000156.1, read as the reverse complement.
TCATCACGGAATTTAGAAACTTCATTTCCAAAAACAGCATTACGTATTTCCATACCTATCTGACCCGTACTGATACCTTCACGATTCGCTCTCTCGCGATCAATATTAAATACGATTTCTGGTTTGCTTGCTTCGAAGTCACTCTTTAATTGTTCAACACCGTCAATGTTTAAGGAGTCGAGGTATTTTTGAAGTTTAGCCGTTGTTTTAACGATGTCTTCAAACTTATCTCCTCTGATTTCTATATTGATTGGCTTTCCAACCGGAGGTCCGCCTTTTTCCTGATCAACAGTAATTTCTGCTCCAGGAATTCCTTTAACAGCCTTACGAATTTTATCAAGGTATAACGCCGACGACTCTCCGTTCCTTTCAGAAAACTTTTTAAAGGCAATCGTAATTTTTGATTTATTGGTTTGTACTGATGGATCAAACTCGTTTGGATCGTTGGTTCCAACAGCAACATTCGCAATAACAGAAGTTACAATTTTATTGTCTTTGCCAATCGCTTTAACAATACGATCTTCTACAATTTTAGTGATAGAATCGGTATAAACCTGATCCGTTCCTACTGGTAATTTGATGTAAGTATAAATGAAATTCGGATCGGCACTAGGGAAGAATTCCATTTTTGGAGAACGAATGTTGAATGCTACAAATGAAATGATAAACAATAGGAGCGTTGCTACCATCGTCGTTTTGATATGATTCAACGCCCATATTAATTTTCTACCATACCATTCTTTGAAACGTGGCCAGCTATTATTTTGAAATTTATGAATCCATTTTTGAAAGTAAAAGTGATTCAAGAAATTCAATAGAATAATCAAGAACGAAAAATTTCCCATTGCATGTGATCCTGCTAAGTGAAATATCAAACCTGCAACAATAAGGAGAATATAAGTCATTCTCATTTTTTTAGTCACCGATGGTTTCGCATGTTCATCGTTATGAGGTTTCATAAAGCTCACTGCAAACACTGGATTGATAATATAAGCAACCAACAAGGAGGCTGTCAGCGTTACAATAAGTGTAATAGGTAGGTAGAACATGAATTCACCAATAACTCCTTTCCAGAAGGCAAGTGGAATAAATGGTGCTAACGTGGTGGCAGTACCGCTTAATACTGGTAAGAATACTTCCCCGGCTGCCATCTTCGCAGCTTTTTTAATCGGCACTTTGCCATTATCAAAAATACGATGCGTGTTTTCAATCACTACAATCGCATCATCCACTACAATTCCTAATGCTAATAGGAAAGCGAATAATACAATCATATTCATCGTGAATCCTAAGGCAGGCATTACTAAAAACGCCACAAACATCGATAAAGGAACGCTTAATGCAACGAAGAATGCATTGGTTGTTCCCATGAAGAACATCAGAATGATTAATACTAAAATAAATCCGATGATGATAGTATTAATTAAATCATGCAAAGTAGTTCTTGTCGCATCACTCTGATCGCCTGTTAAAGTAATTTTTAAACTTTGAGGCAAATCATTTTCTTGCATATCACTGACTAAATCTTTAATCTTATCAGTGGCATCAATCAAGTTATAACCAGAACGCTTTACAATATTTAAAGTGATTACATTCTTACCATCTAAACGAGCATAACTTTCTTTTTCTTTGAATGCATCTTTTACTTCTGCAACATCTTTCAAATACACATGTGCACCACCGGTAGAACCTACTACCATGTTTTTAATTTGCTCCACATCTTTGAACTCACCTTTCACAGATAGCACTCGGCGAACACCATCGGTTGTTAATGTTCCTCCTGAAATAGTTAAGTTTTCATATTTAACGGCATTCATGATATCATTCATTGATAACTGTACAGCTTGCATTTTGTACATATCAACGTTGATTTGAATTTCACGGTCGAGGGCACCTACCATTTCCACACGTGAAATTTCTTTCATGCCTTCTATCCGATCTTTAATATCATCTGCATATTTCTTCAGTTTGTTTAATTCAATATCGCCCGAGATGTTTACAAATAGAATTGGAATTTCACTAAAGTTGATATCAGTTACAGCAGGTTCTTGTGGTAAGTCGTTGGGTAAATCAGAGCGTGCTTTATCAACTGCATCTTTTATTTTTTGCTTCGCTTCTGCAACATTTACATCCGTATTAAACTCTACTAATACACTCGTAAAATCTTGTGTAGAGGTGCTCTTAACTTTTTTAACGCCTGAAACACCTTTAATTTGTTTCTCGATTGGTTTCGCAACAAGGTTCTCCATATCAGTTGGAGACGTTCCTGGATATATTACACTCACGAATACTTGCGGTAGAGTAATATCAGGAAAATTTTCTTTTGGTAATGAATTATAAGTTGCAATTCCAGCCAATGTAATAATCACCGTTAAAATATAAATGGTGGTTTTATTATTAATGGCCCAACTGCTTGGCTTAAATTCTTTGAATAAGTCTTTCATAAAATTGTTGGCCGTTTATTAATTTAAAGTGATTGTTTGTCCGTCAACAATATCTTGAAATCCCGTAGTGATGATTGGATCATTTTCGTTTAATCCTTCTAGAATTTCAATCGAACCTTTGTAGTTTTTACCTACTGTAACATTTCTCTTTTTTGCAATGTTGTTTTCAGCAACGAACACATAAGTTCCTTCATCTGTTACTTGTACTACATTAGCAGGAAGCACGATTGTAGAAGTGTTTGTATAATCTGCAATTTTTAAAACAGCCACCATGTTTGGATGTAAATTACTGCTGCTTGGCAAACTGATTTCTACATTAAATGTTCTGTTCAATGGATCAATTACTTTTCCTACATAGGTTAACTTCGCGTTGATTGATTGATCAATATCTGGGAAATTGATTTCTACTTCATCACCCATTTTCACTTTCGTGATGTAAGATTCTGCGATATCCGCTTTGATTTTTAA
>JBJTMY010000155.1:0-16125 GCA_046073825.1 Bacteroidota bacterium | reverse complement strand
GATGCATCGATAAATAGGTATGAAGAGATGTAGTGCCCGCTTTATGCACGCCACCAATAATTAGGTTAGGTAAATTATTTATTCGTTCCATTGTTTACTTCAGCCAATTACTTAAATCACGATTTATGAGCGCTTGTGTTTTTTCAATGTCTTCTTTAAAAACACTTATCAACCAACTTTTATCTTCTGCACTCATTTTTGGGATACTACCTTCTTTAAAAAAGAAGGGCTTTATTTTCTCTTGAATACTTTGCGGTAAGGCTCTAAATATTTTTCGTTTGAGTCCAGTTTGAGTGATAAATTTTATCAAGCCTGCCGACTTAGGCATCTTTGCTTCATTCTGTTTGTTTGTAAAATTTATTGGGGCAGAAGTATCCACACCAATAAATTGAAATAATTTATTTCCCACAGTTGCCGCATTCGATTTTAAATCATCATTTAAAAAAATCAAAATTTGTTCTTTCGGAAATGCATCTACAAATCTTTTTACTTGCTCATAGTACATTCCCATTTGTATATAGTTATGAGATATGCACCAACCTTTCTTTTCTTTCTTCAAATCATGTTCAATCTCTTCTCTGAACGAAAGAGTCGTTCGTCCATCACGTAGGTTAGCTAAATAATGAGAATAGGCTCTTTCCACAGGATTGCGCAAAATTATAATAATTTTTGCCCCAGGATATTTACTTTTAATCTCATTAGCTGATACATTTGAAAATAAATAGCCATTGCTAATTTCGCCAATTGCCTTTTGATTAGTTACGTTTTTAAATAGTTTTAAGTAAGTGCTGAATTCATCGATATAAAATTCCCAGTATTTTTTAGACATATCTCCAGCAACATATTCTTGAATATTAATACCTCTAGAGAAAACATACTTTTTATACTCATCACTAAAATTTTCAATGCGTATATCGCTGCAAAAAAAGTGAGGTTCTTTTATTGGCGACATATACACTTCTGGATGCTGCTCTAAAAAATCATACAGCGTTGTAGTGCCACATTTAGCAGCACCAATAACAAAAAAATTAGGTTCTTTATTTGATTGCATTTTTGTTTTTCAGAAATTTTAATTTTTCTATTCCAGGTAAATAAATAGACAGGATATTTAATTCTCGTTTTGCGTAAGCTACCGATAATAGATTTTGGATAATCTTGGCAGCAGACGAAGAAATGGCAGCACCTACTAATCCAAATTGTGGAACAAGAATAAAGTTAGCGATGATGCTTCCAATAGCAGTGAGGGTAATGATATTGTTGTATTGCTTTTGATGTCCAGACATTTGTAATAGTATGCCAATCGACCCAGTAATACTATTGATGAAATTACCTATTGAAAGTAAAATTAAAGCAAGCCAAGCTCCTTTAAATCCTTCACCTAAAAATCCAAGTATGTGCGTAGGAAATAAACAAAGGATAGCCGTTAGCGGTAGAGAGGTGAAAAAAAGTAATCGGTTGGACTTTAAAATAATTTGTTGCAAACGTCCCATTTCCTTTTTGTGATACAATTCCGAAAATACGGGTGCCTGAATCGCATTAATCGCTAGCAGAACAATTGCCGATAGGGTAGAAAGTTTGAAGGCCGCATCGTACATACCTACTTCTTCCGAAGAACGAAAAATTCCCAGGATGATATTGTCTGTCCAACCAAGAATAAAAAACATAGAACCCGTTAGCATCATCGGCATTGATTCATTCAGCATTTGTGTCCAATTTAAGACAGGCTGGTAAGAAGCTTCTGAAATTTTACTAAATCGCCACCAGGTAATAAAAGAGAGTAAACAAGTACCTAGTGTTGCAAAGGTGTAAGCATCCACAACCCCCCAAGCCGATTTCATCGAGAATAAAATCAAAAGTAAAATGGCAGAGAGTAAAGGTTGAACGGCTTTAAAAATCATAAAGCCCGTCATGTTTTTATACCCTCTGAAGCCAGCGCTGTTTAATCCAATAATAACAAAAGGCACAAACGCCATACAAGTCTGTTGAAGCTCATCGGTGAGATCTGGTTTGCTGAAAATGTTGGTGGCAATAAAAGGTGCGGCAAAAAATGTAGCGATTGCCCAAATAGAAGAAGCCACAAGGGTTAATTGTAGCGATTGCAAGTAAGTGGTTTTAATGATGGAAGTATTTCCACTGTCTTTTTGTGCTGCAATAATACGAGTCAAGCGATTATCCAGCCCCATTTGAGAGAATATGGCAAACAGTTGAAGTACCGTAAAGCAAAGCGTAAAGGATCCTTGCTCCTTAGGTCCGTAAAAACGCGCAACAATAAAAATGAAGAGGTATTGCGTAAGCATTCCCCCTAATCGTACTGCCAAGGCTAAAAAGCTCTTTTTCAGAACGAAGGAAGCATCTTTATCGCCTTTGTGAAAAAACGAAGAAAGTCTTCTAATCATTGATATGTGCTTGTTCGTAAATGTAACGGATAAGCGAATCTAAGGATTATTACCTCGTAATAGGTTGTAATCAGGAGTGGTTAGTTCACAATAGAATGTTAACAGTGAGTATGCTAAAATTAGATGAATTCAATGGTAAAAATGGGATATTAACCTAATGTTTTCAAAATTTACTTTACATAAACTTAATATTTACTTAAATGTAACATTGTAACTACTCGACAATTTTGTGCAATTAATAATTAAGTTATGCGCAGAGTTCTTCTTTTTACATTACTACTGTTAAATCAAATCGCATTCTCACAAAACGGATTGGAAGGCGTCTTCGTTGAGAAATATTATGTTTCAAATATTGACGACGCTAAAGTTACGGATGGGGGTTATTTAAAACCTGGATCCACAACATATCGAATATGGGTGGATATGAAGCCAGGCTATAGTCTTCAAGCAGTTTATGGTGTGAACGGACATCCGTTAAAGTTAGCAACAACCACTTATTTTTTTAATCATGCTACAAACGGTGGATGCACGGCTAATGATGTAAGCCGATTAAAACTTGCAGAAAATACAACTATGCTGGATTCTTGGATTTCAGTTGGAGCAGGTTCAGATGCAGATTATGGGATTTTAAAGAAAGAAGACACCTATAATTCATTTCAAAATCAAAATGGAATTTTAAAGAATGATTCTCCAGAAGCAGGCTTACCATTAACCAAATCTGATGGATTGTTAGCAGGCAGTCCTCAACGAGTTGTTTCTTTTTTCGGGATTGATTCAACTGCGTTGCGAATTTTTAATAATTCAACCGATACGGCTGCGAAAGGACAAGCTTTTATTACTGAGAATGGTTCATGGGCTTCGTTTGGTGGCGCTTTTGGATTAGACACAAGCAATAAAGTACTAATAGCTCAATTAACAACCGATGGTCAGCTCTCTTTTGAATTAAATATTCAATTGGGAACGCCTTATGGAAGTATTGAAAATTATTATGCAAAAAATCCACAAGGTTCCGAACTACAAATTCCTGATTTGATTTACCCATTGGTAAAAAATAATTTGCCAACAATCACTTGGAAGAGTTCGCCTAAAAGCAAATCGATTAAAATGTATAGCGCGCAAAAATTAACATTTTTAGTAAGTGATAAAGAGGATGATATCCGGAAGGTAGAATACTATGTGAATGATTTAAAGCAGTCAGAATTATTCAGCGCACCTTATACGTTTACATGGAATCCGCAAATCGAAGGGAATGCAAAAGTGTATGCGGTAGTATATGATTATGCAGGAGGAAAAACCAAGTCGGATGAATATATTTTCCATATTTCGAAATAATTTTGATTGTTAACAAATTGTAAATAAAAGTGCGATCTAATTATAACCTGTTAACTCAAACATAATATTTTATTTCGTTTTTAATCATGTTTGAATTTCAATTTTGGCCTTGAAAAATTACATCTATCAAACCCAAAATTTCTTCACATGAAAAAATTCTACCTGATTACTTCCTTATTATTTTCTGGATTGTTTGCAAGTGCTCAAAATGGACTTGAAAATATTGTTGTTGAAACGTATTATATTTCCAATGCGAGCGACACTGTTGCAAATTTAGATGGAGGTGTGCTTCCTGTTGGGTCAGTAACCTACAGAATTTATGCAGATATGCTTCCTGGTTATAAATTTCAAGCAGCGTATGGTGTACCAGGACATGATTTGAAAATTTCAACAACTACATTGTTTTGGAATAATGAAGACCGTGGGTCAACATCGCCTACTTTTTCAAAAACGAATGCTGCAAGAAATACAGTAATGTTAGACTCATGGTTATCAGTGGGTGCTGCTTGTAATGGTAATTTTGGAATAATGAAATCGATGGACGATGGAATGAACAATATCAATAATAACTATTCACCTCAAGTTCTTCAAAATAATGATCCTGCTATGGGAATTCCACTTACAGTGCAAGATGGATTTATTGCAGGAACACCAGAAGCATTAACAGCAGTTGGAATTAGTTCAGAAATCACTGTTTTTGATAATCAAAATGATGGGACGAATGGTCCTTTATTTATGACTAATAATGGATCGTGGGCTTCATTAAATGGTTCAACAGGACCGGATCCAATAGATAATAAAGTGTTAATTGCACAAATTACTACTAATGGAACACTTTCATTTGAATTAAATATTCAAATTGGAACTCCTACTGGTGGCGTAGAAAATTATGTTGCTTCAAATCCTGTTACAGGGGAAATTTCTATTCCTTCATTAACCTACACTTCTCCAAGTATTGGAATCTATCATCCTACAAATAGTTCTATTTCTTTCTCTGCTTTTCCTAATCCAGTAGAAAGTAGTTTGTTCGTTAATACAACAAATATTCATGCTGATGCAGTGGATTATTTTGTTTATGACCTTACAGGGAAAAAAGTAATTGGTGGGTTACTTTCTTTAAATGGACAAAAAAATATTCAACAGATTTCAGTAGATGAGTTAAATACTGGACTTTACTTTATTGAATTAACTGTAAACGGAGTTACTTCTACACAAAAATTTATTAAAAAATAAATCCCCTACGACTTCTGTTATGAAGAAGCCATTACTTCTGTTTATCCTCTTTATAGTCAGTACTTCCTTTGTGTTTGGACAGGGAACTATACGCGGTAAAATTATTGACACTAACGGTGAAACACTCATAGGCGTAACCGTTATGCTTAAAAATAATCGCACTGTAGGAACGAGTTCTGATTTTGATGGAAATTATTCCTTAACATTTAAAGATGCCGGTCCACAGGTAGTTGTATTTACTTACGTTAGCTACAAGACGCAAGAAATTACTGTGAATCCAGAGGGAAAAGTGATTGTGAAGGATATTCTGATGGAATCTTCTGCTCAAGAATTAAAGGGCGTTGAGATTACAGCAAAAGCGACCAAAGCGCGAGAGTATTTTTCAGAGATGGTTAAAAAAAATGCAGCAGTTTCGATGGATTATATTTCATCAGAAACTATGAAAAAAACAGGTGACGCAAATGTTGTGGCTGCTGTTTCCCGTGTTTCAGGAGTATCTACAAATGGTGGTTTTATTACAGTCAGAGGGATAGGCGATAGATATGTTAAAACAGCTGTGAATGGTTCTATGATTCCTACCTTAGATCCTTTTACTAATAATATCAAATTGGATTTGTTTCCTGCAAGTTTGATAGATAACGTATTCATCACTAAAACAGCTAGCCCTGATTTACCAGGTGATTGGGCTGGAGCTTTTTTGTCGGTAGAAACCAAAGACTATCCCGAAAATTTATCTATTAATGTGGAATCAAGTTTTGGTTATAATAATCAATCTACTTTTAAAAATATTGTCTCTTCTGAACGTAGTTCTACAGATTGGCTAGGATATGATGATGGAATGAGAAATTATGACCATAATAATTTTGCCTTTGCGAATACAGAACCAACTTTATTGCAAACATTTGGAGCATTAGGCTTGGGAGATTATTACAACACGCTGGGCGTAACATCTATTGATCCTACAGAAGATATTAGTAATACCTATTTTAAACTTGGCCTGGTACAATTAGGATTACTCGCCCCTGCTTTGTTTAATGACGCAACTGCATTTGCACAAGCAAAGGACATGTTTGATACGGGTGGTTATAAATCAAACGCTTTTAATACAATCAATGCAAATGTTGCAGCTTCAGCAAAACGTTTTGCCAACAATTGGAACACAACCAATCGTTTTGCTCCATTAAATTTCTCGCAAAGTTTTAGTATCGGAAATCAAGTGAATTTGTTCGGTAAACCACTAGGTTTTATTGCAGGATTTAAATATGGATCGAGTGTGCTTTATGATCCACAATCTGAAGTGGTACGTTGGACATACGATGCAATTGATGGACAAAAAAGAACAGAAAATATTTCACAGCAAGCAAGTCGTGAAACAAATGGATGGAGCGCATTATTAAATGTGGCATATAAACTAAATCCAAATAATAGCATATCCCTATTGTTTATGCCAAACATTACTGGTGTAAATAATGTTCGGAATTCTTTTGATGCATCAGAGGTGCCCGATATTCGAATTACTAAAAGTCAGTTTTTTGAACAACGTAGTCAATTGGTGTATCAATATAAATCGGAACATTATATTCCAAAATTTAAATTGAAAATTGAAGCCAACGCGTCTTACACGAATGGTAACAGCGAGATACCTGATTTTAAAAATATTCGTTATATCAGTAATCCAAATGGTTCTTATCAAATTGAAGGAACTTCTGGTGCAATTGCGAGATTTTATCGTTACTTAAACGATGACTTTTTTGATTCAAGAATTTCATTTGAATTGCCAATTACTAAAGACACTACAGGATTATCTCGTAAATTGAAGTTTGGTAGTGCATTCCAACGTAATGATAAAAAATATGATCAGTATCAATATGATGTAAGAACGGAAAATAGTCAGTTTTATGGTGACTTAAATTCATTCTTAAATTATTCAAATTTTGATATACAAACACAAAATGGAGTTTCATCTTTTCCGGCATATTATAATAGTTCAGAATACAGTAATGCAGGAGCAGTGAATCATACTTTTGGTAACTCTACCATCTTCGCGGCTTATGCAATGTCTGATTTTGCAATCAATAAAAAATTGCGTTTATCAGGTGGAGTAAGAGCTGAAAAAGCAAAGTTGTTTACAGATGTTACTTTGTTTGATTCATTGGGATATGCTCCTAATGATGAAAGAAGATATTATGATGAAAATTTCCCATTAGCTAATCCTGGAAAACTAGATGAGTGGAGTATTTTACCTAGTGTGAATGCGATCTATAAATTAAAAGAGATGGAGGGAGCTCCCACAAATATTCGATTAAACTATAGTAGTTCAGTGGCTCGTCCAAGTATACGTGAGTTATCAGACATTGCAGTGTTTGATTACGAATATCGTTTACCAGTTGTTGGAAATTCAAGCCTAAAAATGGTTCACATCAATAACTATGATGTTCGTTATGAAAAATACTATCCATCAGGAAATGATTTCTCTGCATCCATGTTTTTTAAAACATTCAAAAATCATATCGAATTAGTCAATTCAAATTTTATTACCTGGCAAAATGTAGATTATTCAACAGTTGTAGGTGCAGAGTTTGAAGGAAGAAGAAAGCTGACAAAAAAATTCGAAGCTCGTACTAATATTACCTTTGTTAAGTCTGCTACAGAGGTTGTACAAAATACCATTTATGTAAATAATGGCCAGAAAGTTTTTGTTCCAATTGATACTGTAAAACGTTCGATGTTCGGTCAAGCTCCTTATATTTTCAATGCTATATTTTCTTATAATGAAGATAGTCTTGGTTTAAATGTTTCGTTAACGTATAATGTACAAGGGCCTCGATTGGTATTATCTGCAGGACAAAAAAATGTACCGGATATTTACGAATTACCACGTAATACCATCGATTTAAAAGTTTCTAAGAAATTGGGTAAACACTTTACTGTTAGTTTAACAGGTCGTGATTTACTAAACGCTCCAATACAACGAGCTTATAATTACAGCGATGGTTCATATCAGAGTGGCTTAGGCCATAGTATCAATACTTTATTCGATTCACCAATCTTTAAGAAAGAATGGAATCAATCGTATGATAAATTCAGATTCGGTTCTAGCTTCCAGGTAGGAGTTTCATACAAGATATAATAAAATGAAATCAATAGTTAAATTTCTATTTCTGTTTTTGTTTATTGGATTAAACACACAGGCGCAAATTCAAAATGTAATCGTAGAGAAGTATTACCTACCTGATGCAAACGATTTATCAAATACAGATGGTGGTCAATTGCAACAAGGTGCTGTGACCTATCGCGTATTTATTGATTTAACAGGAGGAAGTAAGGTAACTCGAATATTTGCTGATTCATTACATTTATTAAAAGTAAAAAGTACACAACCATTTTTTAATAATGATACGTTGAATTCTTCTAACGGAGGTACCTACGGATTTAAAATTAATAAAAATGATTTAGCAATTAGTACTGTTGGTTTGGATACATGGATGACGATTGGTGCTGCAACAAACAAGCATCATGGAATTTTGAAGTCGGATGATAATGACGGATCAATTGTAGGCGGAAATAATAATGATCAGAATTTATTGAGCAATTCAGACGCAAGTGCTGGCACACCTATATCCGTGCAAGACGGTTTGATTCTTTCTCCAGTATTGGCTACGAACTATCAAGTAGGAGGTGATATGCCGTTGATAGGTTCGCTGAATGATTCATCTATTTTTGGAAGTGATACAGCTAAAGAATTTATTACTCCTAATGCAACACTTCAATATAGCGGTGGACTTGGAGGGCAAGGAGTTGGAAATAACGTTTTAGTGGGGCAGTTTACTACTGCGGGACAACTAGCCTTTGAATTAAACATTTCAGTAATTGATAGTAGTGGAACTACTGTAAATTATGTTGCAAGTGGAAACGATACTACCATTCAAAATGAAATTTATAAATCATTTCCTTTATTAAAATACCCACCACAATGTGGTTGTTTAGATCCTCACTATATTGAATACAATGCACAAAATGCATGTAACGATTCTACCAAATGTTTAACCTTGGTAAGATTAGGATGTATGGATACATTGGCTTGTAACTATGATCCAGATGCAAACTATTCAGTTCCTGAGATGTGTTGTTATCCTGGCTATTGCAATGATCGTGATATTGCTTTTGTTTGTCCTTCGATTAATACTGGCAACCGCTTGATGTCGGTTTATCCAAATCCAACATCAAATGATATTACAATTAATCTTGATGGAGAAATAAATATTGGAGAAACTAATTTCATCTTAATGAATTCATACGGGAAAGAAATCATGAATTTCTCCGACAATGTGAGGGAAGGATTTTGGTCGAAAAATATTTCATTGTCTAATTTGGTAAGTGGAGTTTATATTTTAAAATGCTTATCGCAAGATCAAATTCAATCAAAAGTTATTATTAAAAATTAAAGCATGAAAGCGAATCGTTTAATAAGAAGCCTTGTTATATTATTTTCATTTTTCACCTTAACTTTTGTTTTAAGTGCATGCAATGATGAAGAAACAAAACCTGCTGTTGTTAATGAAACAGGTACAATGACAGATATTGATGGTAACGTGTACAAAACGGTAAAAATTAATGGTAAATGGTGGATGGCTGAAAATCTGAAAGTAAAAACATACAGAGATGGCACAACTATTTTAGATGGACAAACAAGTAATAATTGGAATGATACATTGGCAGCATATTGTTTATATAATAATTTAAGTGCAGCCCCAGGATTACTTTATAATGCTTATGCTGTTTTAAATTTAAAAGGATTAGCTCCACAAGGATGGCATATAGCTTCTGATGAAGAATGGAAAAATCTAGAGCAAGCTCAAGGCATGTCGGCAGCTACCTCAAATTTATTTGGATGGCGTGGAAGTGATGAAGCACAAAAACTAAAAATTGCGGGCTCTCAAGGCTGGACGCGTTACACTGACTTATGGCCTACCAATGAATCGGGATTTTCTGCTTCTGCAGGAAGCTGCAGGTTACCTAATGGAATATTTGGTGATCCTGGTTTATTGCATACAGGATTTTGGTGGACTACCACAACGGACGTAAACAGTGGAGAATTACTGTATCGATATATGGATTACAAAAAGACTTCTATCCTACGATCGCATTCGGAAAACGGATACGGATTCAGTGTGCGATGCGTAAAAGATTAAGCGAAATCAAGTATAAATGAAGGTCCTTCGGGGCCTTTTTTATTTTAATGTTAACAGAATCTATTTTCAGCGTAAATCCCTTAACATTAAAGTTCCTTAAAGGTAAAGATTTCATAAGTTATTCTTTCACTTAAATTTTTGTTGGGCATCTACTTTTGGTTCAGGAAATTCAAAAACCAAATTTATAAATCCAATGAAAAAATTAATTACAAGAATTGCATTAGCAGCATCAGCTGTATTTGCATTGGCAACAACTTCGTTTGCCCAAACAAACTTAGGAGCAGATTGTGGATGTCCATCTGTATCTTCTCGTCCTACAGTTTTATTATCATCATTAGCTGCTGTTGGTGGATCTACTGACGGAGAGTTAACAGCAACAAACACTATTTTAGATTGTTCAAAGTTGTACATTCTTGATAAAAAAATTTATGTGCCTAGTGGAAAGTCGTTAACTATCAACCCTGGTGTTGTTGTTAAAGCTCGTGCTTATTCAACTGCTGACTCTTCAACTGCATTAACAGTTTCAAGAGGAGGTAAGATTTTCGCAAACGGAACAGAAGGATGTCAGATTGTATTTACAGCAGAAGCTGATCCAATGGACGGAACTTATGCTTTATCAAATAAAGGTAAGTGGGGTGGTATCTGTATCGCTGGTAAAGCAACTAACAACTTAAAATTAGCTAACAACGGTCCATTTGCTGTTGGTACAGCTGGTAAGATTTGCGTAGCTGACGGATTAGGTACTTTCGAAGGATTCAACTCAACTAACTACCGTGATCAGTTCGGTGCTGATTTAACAGCAGGTGAAACATTTGATGACAATGATAACTCTGGTATCATGACTTATGTTTCAATTCGTCACTCAGGAGCTATCCTTGTATTAGGTGGAGAGTTAAATGGATTATCATTAGGATCAGTAGGTCGTGGAACAACAATCGATCATATTGAAGTTATTTCATGCGCAGATGACGCAATGGAATTCTGGGGTGGTACTGTAAACGTGAAAAACTTTGCAACACTATTTGGTAATGACGATATGTTTGACTGGGATGATGCTTACTCAGGGAAAGCACAATTCGTATTTGGTATTAAAACAGCAGATACAACTGCAAGTGCTGATGCTGATAACGGTTTTGAAATGGATGCTGACGATCAAAAATCAAACATCACTCCGCGTTCACATCCTGTAATTTATAATGCTACAATGATTGGTAATGTAAAAACTACCTTATCATCTGATAACTCTGGTTTAGCTGCTATAGAAGCAAAAGAATTAACAGAAGGTGAAATTTATAATTCAATTTTCGCAAACTTCCGTTATGGTTTAAATTTAATTAAGTCGTTAGGAACAAGAACAGGTACAAGTGAATCATATCATAACTGGGCAAACACAGGTGGTAATGGATCAAATAGTTTAAAGATTAAATGTAATGCTTTCGTTGGAATGACTAAAGATTTCGCTTTAGATAAAAACGGAGTAACCGCTTTTGCATCTTCTGATACAGCACAGTTTTATACAACAGATTTAAATACAACTTCTGCTTCATTACCTGGATTCGTTCCAACTTGGGCTGCAAACTTCACAACGAATGCAGTTACAACTAAGTTTGATGCAATTCCTAATCCGCAGATTACTAACGCTGCTGGATGTCCGACAGCACCTTATGATGGTTTCTATACTCCAGTATCTTACAAAGGAGCATTCCCAGCAACAGGTAAAAACTGGTTATCAAACTGGGCTTATACTCAGTTGATCAATGTAACAAGTGGATTACAACCTTGTCCTACAGATATCAATGCTGACGGTATAACAAACAATGTTGACTTCTTAATCTTATTAGGACAGTTCAATCAGTCTTGTCAATAATTTAAAATTCAAATTAGAATAGTATTCACAAACATATTTTATGAAAAAAATATTTAGTTTAATCATTGTTTTAACGGCGTTTTTTGCAACTAAATCAAATGCACAAAACGGGTTAGAAAACGTAATCATTGAAAAATATTACGTTTCAAATGCAGCTGACTCAACAGGAAGCGCAAATGCAGCTGGGGGTAATTTACCAGCAGGATCGGTTACTTACCGTATCTACGCTGACTTATTACCTGGCTATAAATTCCAGGCATTATATGGAGTTGCAGCTCACCCATTATCAATTTCTACTACTACTACTTTCTTCAATGAAGAAAATTATGGTTCAACAAGTCCTAATGGTATCTCTGCTGCTAACAACAGAAAGAATGCAACCATGTTAGATTCTTGGTTCTCAGTAGGCGCTACAAGTGCTGGTAAAATGGGTGTATTAAAGACAGAAGATACTGATGGTTCAGTAGGTAATGCAAATGGCATCTTAGCTAACGCGGATCCTTCTGCAGGTATCGCCATCTCTGTTCAAGATGGACAAGTAGTTTCTGCTCCTCAAGCAGTAACGTTTGTAGGTATCAACAATACTGGTAATGGCGACTTAGGTGTAGTTGATGCATTAAGTGGAATTGGAGGTTCATTCACAACTTCTAATGGATCAATCGCTTCTTTAAATGGTTCAACTGGACCAACTGCAACAAACCGTGTATTACTTGGTCAGTTTACAACTACAGGTATTTTAACTTATGCATTAAATATTCAGGTTGGTACTCCAACAGGTGGGGTACAAAACTTCGTATCATCAAATCCAACTGGAGCTGAAATTACAATTTCAAGTTTATCAGGAACAGTTGGTGCTCCAAATGCATTACCAGTAGTATCTTTTACTTCACCTACTAACGGTGCAAGTTTTATCACTGGTTCTTCAATCAGTTTAGCGGCTAATGCAACAGATGCTGATGGTACAATTACTCAAGTTGAATTCAAAGTGGATGGTGTTTCTGTAGGTGTTGATGCTACTGCTCCTTATACTGCATCTTATACTGGAGTTGTTGGAAGCCATACATTAACTGCAACTGCAACTGATGATCAAGGTGGAGTAACAACTGCAACCATAACAATTACCGTATCTGCTAACCCCGCACCAACTTGTGCTATTACAGCTCCAACAAATGGTGCTAGTTTAATCACAGGTGATGTAGTTAATATTACAGCAAATGCTACGGATAATGGTTCTGTGGCTTCTGTTCAATTTTTTGTTGATGGTTCATCCATCGGAACTGATGTTACATCTCCTTATACTGCAACATGGACAGCAGTTTTAGGTTCTCATTCAATCACTGCTATAGCTACGGATAACTTAGGTGCAACAACAACATCAGCAGCTGTTGGTGTTACAGTTTTAAATAATGTTCCTCCTACTTGTTCAATAACTGCTCCTAGTGCTGGTGCATTATATACAGCGCCTGCAGTTGTAAACATTACTGCTAATGCTACGGATGGCGACGGTACTGTAGATACAGTTAGTTTCTATGTTAATGGTTCATTAGTAGGAACTGATGTAACAGCTCCATATTCATTTGCATGGACCAGTGTTATCGGAAATGCTTCTATCACTGTTAAAGCGAAAGATAATCGTGGTGCTGTTACTACATCTTCTGCTGTTGTAATCAACGTAGCAGATCCAAACGCATTGCCATATTTTGTACAGTCAACTACAGCTACATGTTCTGAATCAACTTTTTGTTTGCCAGTAGTAGCGAATGATACAGTTAAGGATGTAATTGGATATGATGTAGTAATGAACTACAATAAAACTAAACTAAGTCCAACTGGGAATATTACTATTTATAGTGATTTAATCAATCCATCTTACGTTACAGCAATTAATAGTATTGATACTACAAATGGTAAAATTACAATTGCTTTATTTTTAAACTCTGCAGCTCCTGCATCTACTAAATTCAGTGGTAAAGGAAAAGTTTTCTGTGTTGAATTTACAAAGAAAGCGGCCTTTACTTCTACAGACACTACAAATGTTTCTATTTCTTCTTTACAAGAAAGTTATTTCAATGGTGTTACAGGAAAGCTAGTTCAATCAGGAACCTATCAAGCTTATAAGGATTCTTCTTACACTGGAAAGTTAACATTCTGGTCTAATAATTCTCCAATTAAGTACAACTCAGCTAATCCAAATCAATATTTAGCTACATCTATCAACGGTAACAATGCAAGCTGCAACGCACCCTCATCAACAGTAACTAACCCTGATACTTTAGGTAATTTCAGTTACAATGTGAACGATGGAGAAAACATCAATATCAATAAAGATATTCCTGCTACTACAGATATGCAACCAGTAATCAATGGATTTGATGCATTAAGAGCACGTCAAGTGTTATTAAATGATATTACATTTATTCCAAATGTATATCAAATTATTGCAATGGATGTTAACCAAGACGGTGTTGTATCTGCTGGTGACGTTTCTCAAATTAATCAACGCGCTGTATTATTAATTGGTGAGTTCCGTCAAGCTTGGAACTATAATGCTCAAGGTGTTTCTAACGGACAGTTATCTAAAGACTGGAGTTTTGTAGATACAGCAACGGTTGCAACTAATACAGCATTTACTATCTCTGCTACTTATCCAAACAATGATGGTGTTGGTTTCTCTAAGTACAAAGTGCCTGTATTGTCATTCTGTTCTCCTGTAAATGCTGTAACTTCTACAGCTTGTCCTACAATTTCAACCATGACGTATAAAGGTATTTTAATTGGAGATATTGATGGTAACTATGCAACAGTTTCTCCTAATAATGCTTTCCGTTCATCTGAAAAAGTATTAATGGATTTATCAAAAGCAAATGTTGAGAATGGTTATATCAATGTACCTGTATTGATTTCTTCTAATCAAAATGTTAATTCATTAGACTTTGCTTTACAATTCAATACTTCTGCAATGTCATTCAATTCAATAGTTGACAGAACTAACTCAATGGAAACATTATCTAACTTCAATAATGATGATCAAACATTACGTTTCACATCTAACAGCTTAACAAACTATGCATTAAATACTCAAATATTAAATGTAAAGTTTGCTATCGGAAGTCATGTAGTTTCTGCTAACGATTTCAACGCAGTTGCTGCTTACATCAATGGTGAGCGTGTAGCATTTGAAGTCGCTAACGGGCAAATTTCAGGTGCTGGTGCTATTGTTAATGTTTATCCTAACCCTGCTACGGATATGATTAATGTAGTAGTAAGTGAAGATGCAACTGTACAATTAGTTGATGTATCTGGCCGTCAGGTTATCTATCAAACAAATGTATTAGCAAACGAAGCTGCTTCAATCAGTACTGCTTCTATCGCTAATGGTGTTTACTTAATGAAAGTTTATAACGGAACAAACGTTTCTGTAAAGAAAGTAGTAGTAAACAAATAATATTTTTCAAACCTTAAAAGGTCGGTTCAAGCTTTTTGATCCGACCTTTTTTATCAATACACTAACATACACGCAATGAAAAAAATATTACTTATTAACTTGTTTATGTTTCTTGCTTGTACCTTAATGGCACAACAAAGTACATCAACTTCAAATCCTGGGCAATTAGATGTTCAAACAATAGATGCATTAGATTCTGTCATCTTTGATTGTTCTCAATTAACAGGAGCAACTGGTGCTATACAAATTCCAGTTTCTATTAAATCAGATGATCTAGTTTACTCAGTTGATTTTTCATTGAAATATGATCATAGTGTTTTACAATATGACACTACAATTAATGTGACAACTTATTTACAAGGATTGTCTAATTATTTTTTAATTGATTCAACTATTCGATTTACCTCTAGTACATTTACTCCTTGTACAAATGATACTACGCTTGCATTAGTGAAATTTAATTTGCTGGCACCATCATTTACAAACGGAAGTATCTTTACGCTAAAAGGGTATTTGAATGGTACGCTTTGTAGTACGAAATATATTCCGCCTTCACCAGTAGGGATTTCAGAAAATGTAATTAAGAATTTTACTGTTTATCCACATCCTGCTCAAGATGCTGTTTCAATAAATTTTGAAAATGCAGATAGCGTAGAAGTG
>JBJTMY010000154.1:0-2954 GCA_046073825.1 Bacteroidota bacterium | reverse complement strand
ACCCATCACCTCCATTAGCAAAGGCTTCAAATCATTTTGCATCCATTTACTAACTGGAACACCAAACCCCATTTTAGGTCGCTCCATTAAATGCTTAGGTACATATTCGTGTACAATATCTTTTAAGATTCGCTTGCCTACTCCATTCTGCAATTTAAATTCAGCGGGTAGCGTAGCTACAAATTCAACTAAACGATGATCAAGAAAAGGTTCGCGTCCTTCTAAAGAAGTCGACATTGTTGCGCGATCAACTTTCTGTAAAATATCATCAACTAAATAGGTTTGATATTCTACTGCGAGTACTTGATTTAAAGGCGATACTTTTGAGGAGAATTTCTCACCACTATTAAATACTGTACTTAACTCTTTAAAATTAGCATTCAATAAAAGTCTTGCTTCTCCAGCCGTAAATGTTTTGTTGATACTATCAAATGCTTCTACGCTTGTTTTAGCATTGATAAACTCGATTAACTTTTCTACGCGATTGGCATTCGTTAAATTCTTATTCAAATTAATTGCATTCAAAAAAGGAACTAATGCTTTTACGATACCTGGCATTGCACTCCACTTATTCAAATAATTAAATGCTTTTTTATGACGTGGATATCCCGCAAATAATTCATCACCAGCATCAGCGGATAGTGCTACCGTTACATGCTTCTTGGCAATTCTACTCACTAATGTTGTAGGAATTGCTGATGAATCCCCAAATGGCTCATCAAATATATTCGGTAACTCCGGAATAATATTTTTCGCTTCATCAATTGTACAAATCTCCGTGAAATGGTTGGTGCCAATTTCCTTCGCAACAGCCTCCGCATAATTCGCTTCATTGTAAGAAGCCTCTTCGAAACCAATGGTGAAAGTATTTATTTTACCGTACGACTTTGCTAATAAAGCTGCGACAGCTGTACTATCGTATCCACCACTTAAAAAAACGCCAACAGGAACATCAGCAATCATTCTGTATTTAAATGCTGAAGTCATTAATTCTTCTGTACGAAATTTAGCTTCGTCGTATGAAATGGAATTATTAGGCTGATTATAAAAATCATTCACGTCCCAATATTTTACCGATTCACTTTTGAAAGTATTTAAATCGAATTGAAGATAATGACCAGGTACAACCTTAAAGCAATCTTGATAAATTGTGTAAGGAGCTGGAATACTTCCATTTTGAAAATATAACGCTAATGCATTAACGTCGGTTGATGAATTAAAGGCTGGATATTTTCGCAACGCTTTTAATTCTGAACCCCAGATAATGTTTCCATCATAATTTGCAAAGAATAAAGGCTTCACTCCTGCTCGGTCACGAATTAAATACAATTGCTGTTTAGTAACATCCAAAATTGAAATTGCATACATCCCAATCAGCGAGTGAATAAAATCAATCCCTTTTAACTCATAACCTTTTAATACTACCTCTGTATCAGAAGTTGATTTAAAAACAACACCACTTGAAATAAATTCCTGCTTTAATTCTTGAAAATTATAAACCTCACCATTCAACATAATAGCGATTGAACGATCATGATTGAACATTGGCTGATGACCTGCTGCACTTAAATCTAAAATGGATAAACGACGAAATCCAAGTCCTGCAACTCCAAAATCTGATTTTATTAGCTCATATCCCGCATCATCAGGACCACGATGCACCAATGAATCCGTCATAATTCGAAGAATATCCTCTCCGTAAATGCCCTTTTTATCAATATATCCTGTAAAGCCGCACATAGTTTATAATTCACAAATCTAATAAATAGGATGATAATTATAATTTGGTATTTTTAGGGCATTGAATTATGAGCACTTTATTCCCTTATTCCTCTCCTGCAACCCGAAAAGAACTAAACGTATCAGGTAATCACCTTGTTAATTCCGATGGTGAATCCTTTCCAATCGTGAATGGTATTCCGCGATTTGTTCCTCAGGAGAATTATGCATCGGCCTTTGGTTTACAATGGAAAACCTATGCAAAAACGCAATTAGATAGTTTTAGCAACACTACCATAACTCAAGACCGACTAGAACGATGTCTGGGCATGCCTATTAGCGGATTAAAAGATAAGACCATATTAGAAGTGGGTGCTGGTGCTGGTCGTTTTACAGAGTTGTTGGTAAAAGGAGGCGGATTAATTCATTCGATTGATTTAAGTGTGGCCGTTGATGTGAATAAAGAAAATATTGGTCATGCGCCTAACTACCAAATAGCTCAGGCGAGTGTGTATGATATTCCGTATGCGGATAATCTTTTTGATTTTGTTGTTTGTTTAGGTGTTATACAGCATACACCAGATCCTGAAAAGACCATCAAGTGTTTATTTGAGAAAGTAAAACCAGGCGGTGTATTAGTGATTGATCATTATATCTGGCGCATTGGATATTACTCCACGTTAACTCCAATTTTCAGAGCGATATTAAAAGAAATGAAGCCGGAGAAGTCACAGCGAATAGTTAATCGCTTAGTTGACTTTTTCTTCCCTATCCATTGGAAATTACAAGACAGAGGACTTATTAATTGGTTAGTACATCGTATTTCTCCTTTGATTGTTTACATCCGTGAATTTCCAGAGCAAGACCGACAGTTTCATTATGAATGGAGCAAGTTGGATACTTATGATCAGCTAACGGATTATTACAAGCATTTGTGCAGCATGGATGATATTCGTAAAACACTAGAAAGTTTAAACGGAAAAAACATCTGGATGAACAAAGGTGGAAATGGTGTTGAAGCAAGATGTACTAAATAATTTTGAAATGTCACAAGTAGATAAAGCAAGCAAAGATTATTGGACATCCTTCTGGAATCAGCTGCCCTTGCCTGTTCCTATTGATTTGACGAATAAAAGTCTCTCAAATTACAGCATTCGCAAAATTGACGCAGTCTATTCAAAGTATTTATCACACTTAAAAGGAAAGAAAGCAAAATTGTTAGAGTTGGGTTGTGG
>JBJTMY010000153.1:0-4104 GCA_046073825.1 Bacteroidota bacterium | reverse complement strand
GAAAAGTTTAAAGGAGAATATATTCATTTCAGCAGTAAAAAATTCTCAAATTGGCGGGCTATTGAACTATATTTGACTTATTCATTTGAAATAGAATTAACGACTAATTATAAACTAAAAATTTAATTATGAAAATTACATTCCATCATCCACCGGCATTAGATAAACATGGTAATAAATCAAATAATCCATTTAATGATTTTGTTCCAGCAAATAAACAACATTACCCAACAACAAAAGGTATTTACATCTATGGTCTTAAATTAAAGGTCAACGGAATAGACAAGTTTGTTCCCTTTTATGTTGGGATATCTTATGGGAAAGACTCTACTCTACTTAAAAGACTTTACACCGACCATTACACGAAAAATAAAACGGGTGGCAAGGGAAAAAAAGAACTTTGGGATTTCACAAATCCATCTTCTACAAAACAGTTGTCAAATATTTATTCTGAATTATTTTACTATGATTACATCAATAATTATAGAAATGTAGTGGGTAAAAACACAAAACAATTTAGGCGGTCAGAAGCTTATATAAAAGAACTTCTTAATTTCAACTATTTATTATATTTTAACAATAAAAATTATTTTGAAATGAAGAATGGCAAGGCCTATAAAAATTATCATGAGACACAACGAGAAATAGATCATTGGAGTTCATTAATTAAATATCCAGGTAAAAAAATTACAAGAATTAAAGCATTGTTTTCAACGAACTTTTATTATATTTACTGTCCTTTTGAAGATATAGAAAAACAAATTCCTAAAAATGAAATCAAAGTAACAACTAAAGAATTACTAGAAAGAATTGAATTGACAACTAAATTGGCTTTAAAAAATATAAATATTCATACAACGGCCGCGGCAAAGGGCAATTGTATTGACCTCGATATAGATTTTACAAATATCCAAGAACACTTAGTCAATATGGGATCCCATCCACACAATAAAAAGGGAGATTATGACAAATTGATTATTCAGATAAGAAAATAAATTAAAATGGAGTTCACAATATAAAAATTAAACAATTAAGTAAAATATTATGACAAAACTCAATCAAGAATTAATCGAACTTCAAAAAAGTTTATTTGCAACTATTGCCAGCAAAAGTAAGGAATGGGAAATTTGTAAGACGTACTATGATACCGATAATGGAATTTATTGTTTAGATATCGCTTTACCAAATTATTTTAAAAATGAAGGTTTGCCAAATTCTATTTTGCAAATTCAAATCGCCCTTGATTTTAAGAAGATTACTGAAAATTATCATCTGTTAAAAATAAAATATCCAGAAAATGTAGGGCTATCAATTCAAAAAATAATTGATTTTGATCCTGCAACAATGAATTATGATTTTGATGAAAAATTTTATTTTTCTAAAGCGTTTGAAGCTTTTCTTCACGGCAATTGGCACAAAATAATTTCGCACCTTAAACAATTTAATTTTGAGTCAGATAATTATGAAGAAATTGCCCATCTATTACATCTTTATCGAGGAGGTGTTATCGGTAATAAGTTTGGTTTATAAGCTGCATCGGGATTCGATAGGGTGCTTATGATTTTGTAGTCATTTATGATTCTTAATCAAAAATATTGTTGTTAATTTAATTTCAAAATTCTTTTATACAAATATTCATTCAGTTCTAATTTTCAAAAAGTTATCTAATTGGAAATTCTAGGATTGTTTTTAAAATATCCTTTTTAAATACTTGAATTTCTTCTAGACTAAAATCATAGAAGTATGGATTTAACTCCTCTTTGTTGTAAATAAATTTGACGTATTGGTAATTGTTTCTTTTTAATAGTTTAAAGCGGATAAATGGATCAATAAAATCAAAATTGATTTTTACTTCCATTGGATTATTCAAATTATCAATCCATTTAATTAAGTCTTTTAATTCTTCCACTTGCAATAATTCGAATACTACCAATGGCTCATTATTAATTTGGATGCAACCCATTAACCAATTGTTTTCATAATAGGAATTGGTTTTAGTATAGCTGTTTTTGTAATTACTTACAGTCAGAAAAAATGAATCTTTTTTCATATCAATATTCAAATTATTCAGTCCAGCTTCCTTTAAAATAAACATTGAATTCAGGAAACAAATCTTTTAGTACACGAATATCTCTTCTTAAAGTTCTTTTAGAAATTAAATTAAGAGCAACGTATTCGTCTATATCTAATAAATTACCATTTTTAGATACATCAACGTATAGTTTAATAATTCGATAAACTCTATTGTTGATTTTCATTTTTCGTTCTTCCTCTTTCATCATTAATTTATTTTGCTTGATTAAAATATTTTCCAACTCTTTTGTATCTGGAAAGGTTAGTTTGTTTTGGCTTAATTTTTTTAGTTTCTTACTTAATTCAATTTTTTCATTTCCTATTAAAAATAATTTCCATTCGTCAAATTCAGCATGGAGTGCATTGTTTTCAAGCATTTCTATGTGACTAGTTGTAATTAATGATTTTTCTACAAAAGTGATAAAACAGGGTACTGCTACTAAGTCAGTTTCTTTTACTACTTTAAAAATAGTCAAGTTGTTATTTTTACAAATTGTATTTAGAGACTTTAAAAACTCTTTATTTTCTACCAATACTGCAACAGTATTGTTGTTAGCGTATTTAATCATCATATAAAATTAGGTATCAAAAAGAAAATTACAAGTTTATTTGGACTAGGGCTTGTCCGTAATTTGAAAATATTTCAATTTTATATTTGATAGGAAGCATTAATAGGAGGTTTGAATAAAAAGATGCTTATGATCCAACCATGGTCAAACAAAAAACGCTGCGATTTCGCAGCGTTTTTATTGTTGGTGGGCCCACCTGGATTCGAACCAGGCACCCACAGATTATGAGTCTGTTGCTCTAACCGAATGAGCTATAGGCCCTGTTTATTGGGAAGGCAAAAGTAGTAAATTCTGATTTTGTTCCCAAACAATTTTATCTCCCCCTTATTTAATCACCCCTAACTCTTTTCCTACCTTGGTAAAGGCTGCGATTGCCTGATCAATATGGTGTTTTTCATGGCCAGCCGATATTTGTACACGAATACGAGCATTGCCCTTTGCTACTACAGGATAGAAAAATCCAATTACGTAAATTCCCTCTTCTAACAATTTGGCAGCGAACTCTTGAGCAAGTTTTGCCTCGTAAAGCATAATCGGAACAATTGGATGTTCTCCAGGTTTAATATCAAAACCAGCTTTAGTTATTTCGCTTCTGAAATAGGCAGTGTTTTCCCAAAGTTTATCTCTCAAAGCCGTTGTTTCACTCAGCATATCAATCACTGCAATCGAAGCCCCAACAATTGAAGGCGCTAATGAATTCGAGAATAAATACGGACGAGAACGCTGACGAAGCATATCGATAATTTCTTTTTTCCCAGAGGTAAATCCGCCCATTGCACCACCTAAGGCTTTTCCAAGAGTTCCTGTGATGATATCCACGCGGCCCATCACGTTTCTGTACTCATGCGTCCCACGACCGGTCTTGCCCATGAACCCACTTGCATGGCATTCATCAATCATCACCAGCGCATTGTATTTATCAGCTAAGTCACAAATTTTATCGAGCTGAGCAATTGTACCATCCATCGAGAAAACTCCATCTGTAACAATCATTCTATGACGAAGATGCTGCGTAGCCTTCAATTGCTCTTCTAAATCGTTCACGTCGTTATGCTTGTAACGATGGCGCTGCGCCTTGCATAAACGAATTCCATCAATGATAGAAGCATGATTTAATTCGTCTGAAATTATAGCGTCTTGCTCATTCAATAAAGGTTCAAATACACCACCGTTTGCATCGAAAGCGGCTGCATATAAGATGGTATCTTCAGTACCCAAATAGCTTGCAAGCTTCGCCTCTAATTCTTTATGTATATCTTGGGTTCCACATATAAATCGTACGCTCGACATACCAAATCCATGCGTATGAATGGCATCGATAGCCGCTTGAATAACTTTCGGATGAGAAGATAATCCCAGATAATTATTTGCACAAAAATTAATTACTTCTTTTCCATTTGCTTTTATATCGGCAGCCTGAGGCGTCGTGATTACTCGTTCAGTTTTAAATAAACCTGCTTCT
>JBJTMY010000152.1:0-10366 GCA_046073825.1 Bacteroidota bacterium | reverse complement strand
ATTCTGTGAACTGAATAATTTCAAGTGCAAAATCAAAAGTCTTTTGAACAATTAAATTATTTGATTTGTCATTTCTCATATAAAAGATATTTAAATTTTATGGCTGAACAAAAAACAAAACCATTTTGATTACACAAATATAATAATTACCCAGTTATTTTTTTCTACATCTTCAAATTTTCAAATTAGCACATTTTCAAATTACTTCCGTGTTGTGCGCTGTTCTATTCTCTTCTCATAGTTGCTTCCTTGGAATATTCGATGCACATAAATTCCTGGCACATGAATATGGTCAGGGTCTAACGTTCCCGCAGGTACTAACTCTTCTACTTCTGCAATGGTAATTTGTCCTGCCATGGCCATTGGCATATTAAAGTTGCGTGTTGTTTTTCGGAATATCAGATTCCCGTGTGAATCTCCTTTCCAAGCTTTAACAATCGCAAACTTTGCTTTGAATGCCATTTCTAACAGGTATTCCACACCATCAAACACGCGAGTTTCTTTACCAATTGCTACTTCTGTTCCTACTCCTGCACGTACCCAAACTGCGGGCATACCATAAGCAGCAGCCATACATCTTGTTGCCAATGTGCCCTGAGGAATTAACTCCACTTCTAGCTCTCCACTCAACAGTTGACGTTCGAACTCTGCATTTTCTCCTACATAAGAAGAAATCATTTTTTTTACCTGACGCGTTTTAAGCATCAAGCCAATTCCGAAATCATCAACACCTGCATTGTTAGAAATACATGTAAGGTCTTTCGTTCCTTTTTTCACTAGGGCATTAATACAATTTTCAGGAATTCCACAGAGGCCAAAACCTCCTAACATAATTACTTCGCCATCTTGAATATCATGGATAGCAGCTTCTGCATTGTTTACTACTTTATTCATTTTAATTAATATCAAAATTATTAGTGGTACCTGGAACAACAGGCATATTATATTTTGAACAATCAAGTTCTACGTTCAATGGTTTTTGAGGCTTAGTAAATTCTCCTTGTGAATATTTTAACTTCGGATCATCAAACACTTTTCGCATAAATAATCCCCAAATAGGTAAAGCAGTATTGGCTCCTTGTCCAAGTGAAGTAGAGCGAAAATGTACACTTCTATCTTCGCATCCAACCCAACAACCAGCAACTAATTCAGGGGTGATTCCCATAAACCATCCATCACTTTGATTTTGGGTAGTTCCTGTTTTACCTGCTATTGGATTGGTGAAATGATAAGTGCTTCCACGTAAACGCTCTCCTGTACCAAACTTCGTTACTCCCTCCATGAGGTTCAACATTAGATAGGCCGTTTCTTCATTAATTGCTTCTACTTTGCGAGGAACGAATTCTTGTAACACTACCCCATTTTTATCTTCTATGCGTGTAATATACATGGGCTCCGTCCAAATTCCTTTATTAGCAAATGTTGCATAAGCACCCACCATTTCAAATACAGAAATGTCGGCAGTTCCTAAGGCAATAGAAGCATAAGGCTCGATGGGAGAAGTAATACCCATTTTATGTGCAACCTGAATTACAGCATCGGGCCCGAACTGTTTCATTAAATAAGCCGACACACAATTTACCGAATTAGCTAATGCTTGTTTCAAAGATAACATCCCACCGTATTTTCCGTCCGAGTTGGATGGTGTCCACGATGTTCCAAATTTATCTACAATAGTGACCTTAGAATTAGGAACCATATAACAAGGGGAATATCCTTCTTGCATGGCAAGTGTATATACAAAAGGTTTAAAAGTAGAACCTACTTGTCGTGCACCATCTTTCACCTGATCGTATTTAAAGTAATGAAAATCTAGTCCGCCAACCCAAGCTTTTACCTGACCTGATTGAGGTTCAATTGCCATAAAGCCGGTTCTTAAAAACATTTTGTAATAGCGAATAGAATCCATTGGCGACATAACGGTATCTATATCCCCTCGCCAAGAAAAAACCGTCATTTTAATTTTCTTATTGAAATTATTTTCTATTTGACTATCGGAAAGTCCTTGTTCTTTTAAATTTCTATATCGTTCAGAGCGCTTCATGCCTTGCGTGATTAACTCTGGATAATCTTTCCAGGGTGAACGGTCTTTCCAATGGTCATAAAACGTTTGTTGCAATTTAGAAAGATGTTCCTTTACCGCTTCTTCAGCATAAGTTTGCATTCGAGTGTCAATGGTCGTATAAATTCTAAGTCCATCGCGATATAGATTATACGGCGTTCCATCTGCTTTAAAATGTTCAGAACACCACTTCATCAAATCTTTTTTCAACACTTCTCTAAAATGTTGAGCAATACCTGAAGTGTGACTTTCGGGACGGAAGTGAAGTTTAATTGGAATTTTTTGCAATGAATCTGCTACGTTCTCTTCAATAAAATTATACTTCTCTAACTGACTAATAACTGTATTACGACGCGTTAATGCGTTCTTCGGATTTTTAACAGGATTATAAAGTGAAGGGGCTTGAAGCATTCCAATTAAAAGCGCTGCTTCCTCCATAGAAACTTCTTTGGTATCTTTTTGAAAGTAAGTGGAACAAGCAGAACGAATACCATAAGCGTTATTACCAAATTCAACAGTATTTAAATACATGGCAAGAATTTCTGTTTTGGTATAATTCTTCTCTAGCTTAACTGCAATAACCCATTCTTTAATTTTACGAATGACTAATTGCGGCTTACTTAATTTTTCTCCTCGTGGAAATAAATTTTTTGCAAGCTGTTGCGTAAGCGTACTACCACCACCCGAACTTTGATGAAGAAAAATAGTTTTTACTAATACACGAAATAATCCACGAACATCTACACCTGAATGTTTATCAAAGCGAACATCTTCAGTTGCCTTTAATGCATTAACTAGATTAGGAGATAAATCATTATAGTGAACATTCACTCGATTTTCTTTGAAGTATTTTCCGAGTGTTTGCATATCGGAAGAATACACTTCACTCGCCAACATCGAATTGGGATTTTCTAACTCTTCGAAAGTGGGCAAATCACCCATATATCCCAACGCAACTAACGATACGAATCCGACCAAAAATAAAAATGGTGCAAAGACAATCAACCAAATAAATAAAATTATCCGACGGACCTTTGATGATGAATTCATATTTTATGTTTGCTTTTCAAATTTAGTTTTTCATTAGAAGTCAGGATTCACATCCATCGGCATATCCATACCTCTATTCGATTTCTTGCGCTGGAACAAATTAGCATCGGTAGAACCGAAACGATACGTTAATGTGAAGTTTGCCACCTGCGATTCACGCTTACGCTGTAAATCATATACAAAGCCTTCTCCCACATTATGAACAATCATTTTTCGAGTATTGAATACATCTGTGATATTCACAGAGAGGTTTAATTTCCCTTTCATAAAATCACGACGGGCACCAATATCCACACCGCTCATCCCTTTAAAACTTCCTTGTGGTGTTTTCGTTGCCGACATATACATGCCTGTGATTTGAAAACTGGTAGTCATGGATGCTTTGATATTGATATTTGAACGCAACGTCCAATTGTTACTTGTACTCTGTAAAGTAGCATCTATGTTATCGCCGTTGATTTTATTATTAAAATAATTAAACGTAGTTGTTGCACTAACGGCTTTACCAAATTGATTTTTCAATACTATTTCAACGCCTGTATTAGCTGATGAACTGTAATTAATAAATGTCATTGTGGAAATACCCGATAGCGTATCAATTGTTCTAAAACGACTTATTAAGTTTTTAGTGTAGCGATAGTATAAAGTAGCAGAAATGGAATGCTCTTTTATTTTTCTGAAATAATTAAATTCATAACTATCGATGTACTCGGGTTGTAACCTAGGATTTCCCGTTCTAACGTTACGGGCATCCGAAATATCGGTAAAGGGATTTAAATTCTGAGGATTTGGACGATTAACTCGTTTGCTATACACCACTTGAAAATCGTTCTTTTCTTTTACTGTATATTTGATAGCAGCGCTTGGAAACAAATCCGCGTAGTTATATTCAAAATCACTTGAATCAACTTTCGCATCACCAATGATTCGAGTATTTTCCATTCTAACACCCCCTTGTAGTTCCACAAATTTGTCATTCTTAAAAAGTGCCGGAGCTCTTCCTGCAAATTGTGCATAAGCAGCTGTAATTTGATCTTTGTAAATGAAATGGTCTGTATTGGCTACATCAAATCCATTTCTGTTTAATCCCACCTGATTATTATCGTTAGTACGGAATGTACCTTTCGCTCCTGTTTCAAACTTTGCATTTTGATTAATAGGATGCGTATAATCAGTTTGTGCTACAAGCGTAGAAAACTTTCCATCACGATTTAAAGTGGAATGTTGGTAAGCACTATCTACTGTTAAAAATTGATCTCCATCATTATTTTCACTTTGAGAGTAATTTGTTGAAGCAGACCATTCTCTTTTTGTGCCCGGTTTAACATGTCGGATATCAATACCGCCTTCATAGTTTTTATTACTATTATCACTATTTGTTGTACGATAGAAATTATCTAAAATAGTGCGTGATGAATCTTCATAATTCGTACTATTTAATTCAAATTTGCCTTCACTTCGTTCGCTATAGCCTCCTGACAAACCTAGTGTAGTATTATTGCTTACATTAAGATCTAAGGAAGATCGGAATGAATGATTAAAATTTTGATTTCTCCCTTCTGTTGTAGATGCTTCAAAGGGATTTAAATATGCACTTTCATTTTGACGAGTAGAGAAGCCAGATGAACGACGAGTTTCTTCTCTAAAATTATAACTGATATTTAAATTCGTTTTCTTCGTTCTATTGTTTAATGATACTCCTGTATTGTATTTATCGTGAGTACCTGCTCCAACAGTAAGTGAACCATTTATTCCACTTCGTTTATCTTTTTTTGTTTTAATGTTGATAATACCTGCCATTCCTTCTGCATCATAACGCGCACTTGGATTCGTGATAATTTCAATCTGATCGATTGACCCTGCTGGCAATTGTTGCAGCAAAGAAGATTTATCACCACCACCTAAACTTGATGGCTTACCGTCAATAAGAATTGTTAAATTTTCACTTCCACGCAAACTGATTTTACCATCAATATCTACATTTACCGAGGGCACATTACGAAGAACATCTGAAGCGGTACCACCCGTACTTACTAAATCTTTTTCTACGTTGTAGATTTTTTTATCGAGTGAGTTAACATAATCTGCACGCTCCCCTTGTATTTCTACTTCCTTTAAATTTTTCTGAGATGCGGCTACATAAACGACTCCGAAATCTTTTGTAGGATCCATTGGATTCAACATAAAAGGTTTTGAATCCATTTTACGATAGCCAATGGCACTGATGCGCAAGAAATATCTTCCAGGCTGCAAGGCTTCAATACTAAACTGTCCTTTCCCATTTGTTAATGCTCCACTTACTACCGACGAATCTCTTACTTTTAAAACAGCAACAGAAGTGAATTCTAATCCTGACTTAGTAAGTGAATCTTGCAAAGTTCCAATTACTTTACAGATAGCAGGCATATTCTTAAATGCTGAATCACGATTGAAACCACCGCGCATGGAAGAATCGCGCATACCCGGAAAATTGGGTTGTTGGCCGAAAACGGCAATGGAAGCAAAAATGAAAATGAAAGAAAGTAATTTAATTTTAGAAGCGATGCTCATTGCTTAATACGATAACTCGTTAAATAATACTTGTAATAATGTTTGTCCTACGGCTTTCAAGGAATTTTTATCAATCTTATCTATTGTGTCTCCGTGTGTATGCCAATGTTTCCAAAAGTGCGAAGGTGTATTATAGTCGTAATGGATAATATCCGTGCATTTTATTTGTGCCATTTGATTGATATAATAGTGATCATCTACAATAGGATTTGTTTTTTCTGTCACAAAATAACTTCCATATCCTAAGTCACCCGCTGTCTTCCACACCATACCTGTTACATTTTCTGCATAACGCATCGATGTCCCTTCTTGTGTATAAGTAGCATTTGCTGCTCCTACCATATCTAACAAAATTCCATAGCGTGCAAAGTAGTTCGGAGTGTGTAGGTTTTGTGACCAGTATTGTGATCCTAAACAATACGAATCATCCATATCCGGATAGCCACTATTTTCTGGTTGACCATAATCTTCAATATCAAAGAAAATGATATCTACCCCCAAATCTGGTTTGGCAAGAGCTAATTGTCTTGCAACTTCCATCAAAACACCCACTCCACTAGCTCCATCATTTGCACCATCAATCGGTTCGTTTTTACGAACCGAATCCTGATCTGCAAAAGGTCGTGAGTCCCAATGGGAGCATAACATTATTCGATTACCTTTTTCAGGCTTAAAAGAAGCGATGATATTTTTTCCATTCAATGTTTTACCATCAAATCCTCGTGTTTGAAAACTCTGCACAATCACGGTATCAGCAAATTTTTTCATCGTTGAACTTAACCACTCTGCACATTTAGCCTGTGAAGTAGAATTAGGAGTGCGGGGCCCAAAATCGGTTTGTGCTTTTACATAGACGAATGCAGAATCTGCATTAAATGCAGGTGCAGGTTGCGCTTTAGTTGTTTTTTCTGAAGTAGAATTTGAATCATTATTTGATTCCGAATTACACGCAGCAAATGCAAGTAATATCAAACAAAAAACAACTTGCTTAATTTTTGCTCCAGGTTGAGCCATCTTTTCCATCTTTTATTGTGAAATTTAATTTTGTGAGTTCATCACGTATTTTATCGGAGGTGGAAAAATCCTTATTCGCTTTTGCGGTTGCTCGGATAGATAATAACAAACCCATCAATCCATCTAAATCATTATCAGATTTTTTTTCTTCCCTTATCAATCCAAGAATATCAAATACAAATAAGTTCATCAACGACTTTAATTTTCCTATATCCTCTGCCGTTAGTGTTTCTGTTCCTGCATTGGTAGAATTAATTATTCGAACTGCTTCAAACAAATGAGATAAAACGATTGCTGTATTTAAATCATCATTCATCGCGTCAAAACACTTTTGTTCAAGTGCACTTATGGAATATGATGATTTTTCGGATGGAGTTAGTTTCTCCAAAGTATCTATTGCATTAATGATGCGCTGAAAGGCTTTCTCTGCTGCTAATAATCCTTCATTGGAGAAATCAAGCGTACTTCTGTAATGCGCTTGCAAAATGAAAAATCGAATAGCCATTGGAGAATACGACTTTTCCAATAATTTATGTTCACCGGTGAAAAATTGTTTAAGCGTAATAAAATTACCTAAACTCTTCCCCATTTTTTGTCCGTTGATGGTTATCATATTGTTGTGCATCCAATAGTTTACCGGTGCCTTACCACATGAACTTTTCGATTGTGCAATTTCACTTTCATGATGAGGGAATAATAAATCCATTCCGCCACCATGTATGTCAAAGGTCTCTCCCAGATACTTACTACTCATTGCGGAACATTCAATATGCCATCCAGGGAATCCATCGCTCCATGGAGATGGCCAACGCATGATATGTTCAGGACTTGCTTTTTTCCAAAGGGCGAAATCAGCAGGATTTCTTTTTTCTGATTGACCTTCTAACTCTCTTCGTTCATTTCCTGCTCCGGCAATCAACTCTTCAATTACACGACCTGATAATTTTCCATAATCGTTAGATGCACTATAATTAATCACATCAAAATAAACTGAACCATTCGACTCATAGGCATAGCCGTTAGAAATAATTTTTTTAATCATTTCTATTTGTTCGATAATATGTCCAGATGCGCGGGGTTCAATACTTGGTGCGTTATTGTTTAAATCTCGCATAGATTCATGGAAGCTGCCCGTATAGAGTTCAACTACTTCCATTGGTTCTAATTGTTCCAGTCGTGCTTTCTTCGCAATTTTATCTTCTCCTTCGTCAGCATCATTTTCTAAGTGTCCAACATCTGTAATGTTTCGCACATAACGTACTTTATACCCTAAATGCGACAAGTAGCGAAATAATACATCAAAAGTAATATACGGACGAGCATGACCTAAGTGAGCTTCTCCATAAACAGTTGGTCCACATACATACAATCCAACAAATGGTGAATTGATTGGAATAAAATTTTCTTTTTGTCGCGTGAGCGAATTAGTAATATAAAGAGGGTGTTGCATGTATTCTATCTTCTGTTAATGTTCTGCACTCATACGTGCTTCTTTCAAATGTAACAACATATCTTTAGTCATAGAAGCCATGTCGTAGTAAGGTACCCAACCCCAATCATCTTGTGCTCTTGTATCATCAATAGACATTGGCCAAGAATCGGCGATTGCTTGACGAAAATCGGGTTCATAAGAAATGGTAAATTCGGGAATATGTTTTTTGATTTCATTCGCAATTTCACTTGGCGTAAAACTTATTCCGGCTAAATTATAGCTGCTACGTATTTTAATTTTATCTTCATTTGCATTCATCAACTCTAATGTTGCACGAATGGCATCCGGCATATACATCATTGGCAATGCAGTATCTTCTTTCAAAAAACAATTATAAGAACCTTTATCAAGGGCCTGATGATAGATATCCACTGCATAATCAGTAGTTCCTCCTCCCGGTTGTGCTTTATAACTAATTAATCCTGGATAACGAATACTGCGTACATCCACTCCGAATTTATTGAAATAATATTCGCACCAACGTTCTCCAGCCTGCTTACTAATTCCATAAACTGTTGTTGGCTCCATCACTGTAAATTGCGGTGTATTAACACGAGGAGTGGTTGGACCAAATACGGCAATACTACTTGGCCAAAAAATACGCATACCACCTAATTCCCTGGCAATATCCAATACATTAAACAACCCTTCCATATTTAGCTTCCAAGCCATTTTCATTTTTTGTTCAGCAGTAGCACTTAGCAAAGCAGCTAACAAATAAACGTGTTTTACTTTATTCGCTCTGATAACATCGGCAATGGATTGCGCATCCATTACATCAAGTTTATAAAACGGACCGCTTTCTTTTAAGTATCCTTCTTGATCTTTTACATCAGCCGCGATTACTCGATGTCCGCCTAATTCGGTACGAAGTGTATGCACTAAATCGGTTCCAATTTGTCCACCAGAACCAAGAATTAAAATATTATCTGCGCTATTCATTTTAAATTTTGCTGTTGAATTTTTATCTGTTGTATTAAGAAAGTGACACTGTCAATTTCTGAAATTGTAGAAGTTATTTTAACTTTATTTTCATCGATGCGTTTTTCGTTATCAGCAATTTGCTTTTTCATCGAGGTATTACTTTGCAGTAAATAATCAGAGTTGTTTTCTAAACTCTTTTTTTCTTTGCTCTTATCTTTAACTACCTTCTCTTCATTTTGAATTCTGTTGTCCAACGCAAGAACAGAGAGTTTAATTCCCCATTCTTTAAAAAATTTCATGAGCCACGATGCCTCTTTAGGATGACTTTTTGAAGAAATTGATTTTTCATCCCGCATAAAAACCGCTGCTAATTGAAACCCTGAATCAACAGGAGTGATCGTTGAAAAAACAGTAATCGTATCTCCACCCATTGCACTAATCAAAACATTCTTGGCATCTATTTCTTCTTTAGATTTTTTCACTTTTGCTTTGTTGTCTTTCAGAAAATCAACCCATGAATCCTGAAATAAATCTAACGAAACGTAAGGAAGATACACTCGAATAGCGGTGTTATATCCTCCACCCAATTTTTCTATACCTTCATCCACAATTACAGATTGTGAAAACGCAAAAGGCGTCATCAAAATAAAAAGTAAACTCCAAATTAACTTTTTCATATTAGATATCGGTTACTCCTCCTGAGATAACAAACTTCATCATCTCTGTACCGGAAGCATCTAGCTTTTGTACGTTTTCTGCTTCGACAATAACTAATTGTCCATTAAAGCCATAGGAAAATGGTAGATAAACGGCCATTTTATTTTTTCCTAACCCCAATTCTGTTAAATCATTTTCAGTTACAAAACCAATACGCTGTATAGGTGGATTGTTATTCATTGTTACCAATACGGGTTGCGTGAAACGTTTCTTTTCTCCCACGAAAGCTTCTATCAAATCTTTTACAGACGAATAAATTAATTTCAGAAGCGGTGTTCTTTCTATTAATCCTTCGAAAATGGCAAACACGGGGTTTCTCACGAATTTAGTTCCGATATAACCAGCTACAGTGATTATACTTGCAATTAATAAAATTCCTAGGCCCGGCAGGTCGAAACTTTCTGCGCCTGGTACCGGAATAGGTACCTTCACAGGTAATAGATTATCTAACCAAACAACCGCCTTGATTACCACATAAACTGTAACAGCCACGGGCACTACAAATAGCAACCCTTGTAAAAAATAATTTATCAGTTTTTTCATGTTGTTTATTTAGC
>JBJTMY010000151.1:0-2712 GCA_046073825.1 Bacteroidota bacterium | reverse complement strand
AGAAGCAGTACGTAAGCATGGTGTTACTGGTGAAAACTTATTAAAATTATTAGAATCAAGATTAGATAACACTGTATTCCGTTTAGGAATTGCTCCTACACGTCGTGCAGCTCGTCAGTTAGTTAGCCATAAACACATTACTGTAAATGGTCAGTTAATGAGTCCGCCTTCAATGTCATTGCGTCCGGGCGATAAAATTTCTGTTGTTGAATCTTCAAGAGAAATGGAAGTTATTAAGCGTTCAATTGCTGGAAAAGGCAAAACTTTCGCATGGGTTGAATGGAATCAAGATACAATGGTAGGA
Source organism: Bacteroidota bacterium (assembly GCA_046073825.1). Lineage (GTDB taxonomy): Bacteria > Bacteroidota > Bacteroidia > AKYH767-A > OLB10 > CAINEC01. The sequence continues at coordinate 2,408 of JBJTMY010000151.1, read as the reverse complement.
ACGTTTTTAGCTTACCCTGAACGTGAAGCAATTCCTGAAAATATCAGAGAGCAATTAATAGTTGAATTGTACTCTAAGTAATTTTTAATATTTTACTTACTTGTTTGGTAAGATAAATATTAGGAATGAAATGAAAAATTTTAAATCACAAATCAAAAAATCGTAAATAATAATATGGCTGTTTTAAATTTTGTAAAACCAGATAAAATAGTTTTAAACAAGGCAACTGATTTCGAAGGTACTTTCGAATTCCGTCCGTTAGAACCTGGATTTGGTGTAACAATAGGAAACTCATTAAGAAGAATTTTATTGTCTTCTTTAGAAGGGTATGCTATAACTTCGGTTAAGATTACTGGTGTTGAACACGAATTTAGTACAATTAAAGGTGTAATGGAAGATGTTACTGAAATTGTGTTAAACCTTAAGCAAGTTCGTTTGAAGAAGGTTGTAGAATCTGACTTAAACAATGAAAAAATTACTATCAATATTAAAGGGAAGGAAGAATTAACTGCTGAAGTTATTGAAAAGCATACTACTTCATTCAAAGTAATGAATCCTGAATTATTGATTTGCAGAATGGAAGCTTCAGTTAATTTACAAATTGATATTACAATTGGTAAAGGCAGAGGTTATGTTCCGGCTGAAGATAATAAATCTAAAGAGCAAGCCTTAGGAACAATTGCAATTGATTCTATTCATACTCCAATCAAAAACGTTAAATATCATATCGAAAATACTCGTGTTGAACAACGTACTGATTATGAAAAATTAATCTTGGATGTTAAAACTGATGGTACAATTCATCCTGAAGAAGCGGTTAAAGAAGCTGCAAGAATTATGATTCAGCACTTAATGTTAATCAGCGATGAACGTATTACATTTGATGATATTTCAGATGAACATCATGAAGTGGTTGATGATGCAGTATTACACATGCGTAAATTATTGAAAACTCCATTAGAGGATTTAGATTTAAGCGTACGTGCATACAACTGCTTAAAAACTGCTAAAATCAATAGCTTGAGCGAATTAGTAAGATACGATATGAATGACTTATTGAAATTCAGAAACTTCGGTAAAAAATCTTTAACTGAAATTGAACAAATGGTTATTGATAAAGGCTTACACTTCGGAATGGATTTAGCAAAATATAAATTAGAAGACTAATAAAAAATACTCAGTACTAAGTAATTAGTATTTAGTAAATACAAATTAATTAATAAAACAGAGTTAGAATTAGGTAACAAATAGTTTATAATTCATAATTCAAAATTCATAAATTACAATGAGACACGGAAGAAAAGTAAACCAGTTGAGCCGTACAAAAGCACACAGAGATGCATTGATGGCTAATATGACTGATTCATTAATAAAACATAAGCGTATTGTTACTACAGTTGCTAAAGCAAAAGCTTTAAGAATATTTGTAGAGCCATTATTAACAAGAGCTAAAACTGATAGCACACATAACCGCCGTATGGTGTTTAAATATTTGCAAAATAAAGAATCAATCAAAGAATTATTTGGTGTGGTTTCTGAAAAAATTGCATCTCGTCCGGGTGGTTATACTCGTATCATTAAAATGGGATTTCGTCCTGGTGATACTGCTGAAATAGCAATGATTGAATTAGTAGATTTTAATACTACTTACATTGGTACTAATAACAAAAAAGGTGGTGCTGCAACAGCTACTGCTGCTCCTGCTAAGAAAACTCGTAGAGCAGGTGGTGCTAAGAAAAAAGCTGATGATGCTGGTGCTTCTGAAGCTTAATAATTAGCAAAAATAATATACCAAAAAGCCTCGATAAATTTTATCGGGGCTTTTTTATTTTCGGAAGCTTCAAAAACCAAGAAGCCGCCAGAGAACTCCCATAACTCTAACGGCTTTTAACCTTGGTAAACTCCTATGAAAAATTTAAACGAAGTTAGTGCTAAAAAATCAGTAAGCAAATTTTTTATAAAATTTCTGCCTCATAAGCACCCTGTGCCAAATCATTCAAATTATTAACTGTAAAATAAGGCATGGTAAGCACATCACCTAATTGATTTGCATTAACTATCATTTCGCTATTTGGTTCAACTTGAATAAATAATTCTGTATGTGTATGTCCCTCAGATGGAATTAAATAAAACTGGAGAATTGTTTCTCCAATATTTTTTAATCTAATTTGAGTATCAGGCTCAAAAGTTCGCTTGGCAATTGTTTTAATTTCCATTGGGGCTAAATGACCAGTAAACAAAGTTTGAGGTGATTTACGAATAGCTTCTAAATCAAAAAAATTGCCTATTGAATCTGTATTGTTTACATATTTTTGCATTAACCCACCCAAGGTATAGTATTGCCCCAAACAAATATTTATGCGCTGTGTTTCAACATTGCCGCTGCTAATATCCGTATTGATTTTACT
>JBJTMY010000150.1:0-6474 GCA_046073825.1 Bacteroidota bacterium | reverse complement strand
TTTGAGGCGCCATTTCTGTTTAAATGAAGTGATATTTATTTTACTATAAATCGTTTGCTTACATTTTGAATATTTGAGCGTATGGATACTATATACAATCCACTGTTTATCATTTTTGGAAGTGAAATTTCGGAATAACCCGCATTGATAATTGCTTCATTAATGAATAGTGTTTTTCCTGCTGCATCTGTTAATGTGATACGAATAGTATCTTTGATAGTCGAAAAGTAATAAGCATTAATCACATTATTTTTTAAAACGGGGTTCGGGTATAAGTGTAAAGACTCATTAGAAGGAAAGTTGATTTCTCCTAAACTTAAAACGCTATAGGCTACACTAAAATTGGGAATTCCATATCCTAATAATGTATCAGGATTGAAGAATTGATTAGCAGAACGCTTGATGGCCTGTACAATTTCCATGTTCTTTTTTGAGGGCCATGATTGCCATAAGCAAGCCGCAGCGCCTGCGATTATTGGTCCTGAGAAACTTGTTCCATTAGCTTGTACCACTGCAGGATTAAAAGGCATATATAAAAAGGTACCACCACCTACAGCAGCTACATCGGGTTTTATACGTCCATCTGAAGAAGGTCCATTACTGCTAAACGCTGAGTAAGTTGCCATTTGATCAACTGAACCTACTGTTAAGACGGAGTCTCCATCGGCAGGAACACTAATGTAATTCCAAGGAGAATTACCTTCATTGCCAGCGCTACTCGTTACGATAATTCCCTTTTTAGCAGCCATATCTGCAGCAATGGTGGCAGGGGCAGTATTTCCATTCATATCTGCGTAGGTATGATCTTGTGAAGAATCGTCAAAGGTGGTGTAGCCAAGTGATGAATGAATCACATCTGCACCTGCACTGTCGGCATATTCAGCAGCAGATGCGTAATTATATTCCTCAATGATATATTCACTATTTACATCTTCCGACCGCAATAATAAAAACTGAGCGTGTGGAGCCGTTCCAACCATTTCACCTGGAACATTTGCAGCTATACATGAAAACACAGAAGATCCATGCCAGTTGTCATCATACACATTAGCATCATTCGATACAAAATCCCACGTTGCTAAAACTTGATTGTTTGCAAAAACACTATCAAGTGCAGGCATAATGTTGGCATCTAAAAATCCACCATCTAACAAAGCAATTAACATCCCTTCACCAGCATATCCTAAATTATGTAATGCATCCATTGAAATCATTTGTGTTTGACCAGTTGCTTGTCCGTAGTTAAAGCCATTCGCTCTTAAAACACCTGCATTGATATTATGCGGTATATTATAAATTTCATCATTAAATTTCACTTTACCATTTTTCTGATGACCCACACGACCAACATTACCAACTGAGGTCACGTAGGGTAATGCGCCGATTGCATTTAATTGCGATGGGTTCGTAATTTGGATGGTAGCAGTATTCAACCATCTGCTTGTATTTAAAATGGTGGCTCCTGTTGCAGCTACTCCTGAAATATAATTCGGGTTAACAGGAAAATCGGTTTGGTCAATTGAAATCCCTTGCTTTGTTCTTCTGTCAATTGCACGTTGTGAAAGGTATTGTAATGGATTGTTGATAGCGTAGGGCGAGTTGTTTTTATTAGCAAAATGAACAACATAACGGTCTTGCGCAAACGTAAAATAAAAGTTCAGCAATAAACAAATACTTAAAATCAATTTTGATTTCATGGGTGTAGTGTATAAGATAATAATTTTTCTGTGTAGTCGTAGCCACCTTTAATGATGACTCCTTGCGAGGTTGGAATAGTGGCAATGTTTTTTTCTCTTCTATAAATCATTCCTACGTTTGCCGCATATTTTTCTAATCCATAAAACTGTCGTGTAGCATCGATGTAATCATCTTGTAATACTACACAAACAGAATCAAAGGACAATGAATTTATTTGATCTGGTTGATGAAGCTGCGTGATTTGATAGTATTGGGCATCAGAAGTATTTAATGCATTGCCGTTCCATTTTTCATTGACGGCCAATGGGAATTTCAACTTGACAAAACGGATATTATCAATATAGCGCTCCGCATTAAATAAAGTTTTTTTATCACTTAATACTTTCCAAATTATCCAATGTCCATTGTTATCTTTTCGATAACGTTCAACTCGTTGGCAAGGCTGATTTTGATTGTCAAAAAAATTACCAGCTATAACTTCTTTAATTTCATAGCTCACAGTGTCTAATGCAGCTTGATTATTTGCATCCCAAAAAATAGAGTCGGCTTGGTAATATCTTATTATGCCAGAGTCGGTAGGGAAGTACTGATACGAATAATTAATTGAATGAACGGCATCACCATTTTCTTTTGAACAGGAAATGATTAAACTTAATAATAATAGTAGCAGAAGATTTCTATTCATTGATTTCAAATTTAATTATCTTCTTTAAATAACGGAGTTTTATTATTGATTAAGAATAGGTTTATTGATAAATCCACCGCCAATAACATCGTCTCCTTCATAAAAAACAGCACTCTGTCCGGGCGCAATGCCTGTTACTGGTTGATGAAACAAGACGGACATTTTATTTCCGTTTTGAGTAATTGTACTCATTGCTCCAGGATCTTTATATCTGATTTTAGTAAGTGCGTCTATTGGTGCTGTTAGCGATTCATATTTGATCAGATTGATATTGCGCACTGTCATTTCTTGCTTTTTTAATTCTTCAAGCGTTCCCAATACGACAGCGTTGCTTTCCGGTTTTATTTCTGTCACATACATTGGTTCTCCAAACGCCACATCAAGTCCTTTACGTTGACCAATCGTATAAAATGGATAACCCTTATGTTCACCTAAAATTTTTCCATCACGATTGATAAAATGACCACCTGCTAATTTTTTATCTAATTCTGGAATTCTGTTTTTTAAAAAAGAACGATAATCGTTGTCAGGAATAAAACAGATTTCATAACTCTCACTTTTATTAGCAAGTTCATGTAGATCCATGTCACGCGCCATTTGTTTAATCACTGATTTCTCAAATCCACCAACGGGAAACATAGTTCGTGTAAGGCATTCTTGTGTAACACCCCATAATACATAACTCTGGTCTTTACTTAAATCGTGGCCACGAGAAATGACGGCTCTGCTGTTTTCCATTCTGATTTTTGCATAATGACCAGTAGCAATAAAATCACATTTGAGCATATCAGCACGTTTTAATAATGCTTCCCACTTGATATGAGTATTGCACATTACACAAGGGTTGGGTGTGCGTCCTGCTAAATACTCATCAACAAAATTATCGATAACATGTTCTCCGAATTCTCCGCGAATATCTAATATGTAATGTGGGAATCCGTAGCGAACTGCTATACTCCTCGCATCATTTATTGAATCGAGACTACAACACCCAGTTTCTTTTTTTGATGAATTACTAGTTGCATAATCCCATGTCTTCATGGTAATGCCTACCACTTCATAGCCTTCCTGATGAAGCATAATTGCTGCTACGGAACTATCGATTCCGCCACTCATGGCTACTAACACTCTTCCATTTTTACTCATACTACAAAGATAAGAAAGAGCAGAGTGTTTTTGACGGTTATTGATAAGATAAATAATACAGAGTTGTAGCGTTTTGCTGCAAGAAGATATGGATGTATGGAAAATACTCGTTTAAGCGCACATGATTTATAAATAGGCAAATCGGAAAATGCTAATCAAGAGTTATGTTACAATTGGTATAAAACAAAACAACCCGCAATTTGCATCGCGGGTTGTTTTGTATCTAAGAAAAAATTATTTTTTCTTAGCAGCTTTCTTAGCAGCTTTTTTAGGAGCAGCTTTCTTTGTTGCTTTTTTAGCAGCTTTTTTAGGAGCAGCTTTTTTAGCAGCTTTCTTAGGAGCAGCTTTCTTAGCAGCTTTTTTAGGAGCAGCTTTCTTAGCAGCTTTCTTTGGTGCTGCTTTTTTTGTAGCCTTCTTAGCGGCTTTTTTTGCAGCTTTCTTAGGTGCTGCTTTTTTAGTTGTTGCCATTTTAAAATTATTAAATTGGTTGAGTTGTAAACTTAGTATAGCTATCAACAATTTTCAAACGTGACAATACAAAGTTATTAACAATGAAATTATCTAAAATTGTTAATATTGATTGTGTATGTTTTTAATTAATTAGTAGTGCTAAATGAAGAGTTGTTTTTTGTTGTGATGATTTTTTGCATTCAATCGAAGAGTGAAAAAAATAGGGTGATATAGAAAAAAATATTTGAATAAAATGGATGTTTTCAGAGGAGAAAAATGAAAAAATGATTTTTTAGTTTTTAAGAAATAATTATTAATGATAAAAATAAATGCAGTGTGTTTAACAAAAAACTAATTGATAAATTATAACATCCATTAGTTAAATATTTTTTTGATTTGTTTATCTAATACAAAATTAGAAATGTTAAAATCGATTTGTGATTTGAAAACAAAAAGGAATATTTTTTCTTGATTCATAAAAAACATTAAAAAATAATTAATGTTTTTGTTGCATAAATTGGATTTCAAACAGTGCTTTATAATGCAAGTTGTTTTGAAGAAGTTCATAGTGTGTACCACTTTCTACAATTCTACCTTTTTCTAAAACAAAAATTTTATCTGCATCTTGAATAGTAGATAATCGGTGTGCAATAATTATTGAAGTTCGACCTTTTGTTATTACGTCTGTTGCTTTTGTAATTAATTCTTCAGTGGTAGAATCGACAGAGGATGTAGCTTCATCAAGAATTAAAATGTCTGGTTGATAAACATACGCTCTAACAAACGCAATAAGCTGTCGTTGTCCCATTGATAGCGCTTGGCCTCTTTCCATTACTCGATAATTTAATTCTCCAGGTAATTCTTTGATAAATTGTTCGGAGCCGATTGCAGCAACTGCATTGCTTATTTCTTCTTCGGAAATTGCATTGTTAAATAGAGAAATGTTATTGGCAATGGTGTCTGAAAATAAAAATACGTCTTGTAATACCACTGCTACTTTTTTACGTAGGAATTCTAAATCGTATTCATAAATGTTAATACCGTCAATTAAAATTTCGCCTTTGCTGATTTCATAAAATCGATTGAGAATACTTATTATCGTTGATTTTCCAGCGCCGGTTGCTCCGACAAATGCTACGCATTCTCCTGCATTGACTTTAAAAGATAAACCTTTTAATATCCAGTCGGGCTCATGGTTATTTCGGTCTTGATCGTTATAAGCAAACCATACATCTTTAAATTCTATGGTGCCTTCCATTTTTTCTTTTAATACATGTCCTTCGTTTCTTGTAGTTTCTTTTTCGTCAAGTAATTTAAATATTCTTTCTGCACTAACCATCCCCATTTGTAAGGTGTTGAATTTGTCTGCTAATTCACGTATTGGACGAAATAGCATGTTGATGTACATAATAAATGAAACCAACATCCCGAAGGAGATATTACTGCTGATAACCTGGCCAGATCCCCACCAAACTAAAAGCGCTATTGAGATTGCAGATAAGATTTCTACAACAGGAAAAAAAATAGAATAATACCAAACAGACTTAATATTTGCATCGCGATGTTGGGCATTGATAAGCTGAAATTTTTCCATTTCTTTTTCCTCGCGATTAAATAATTGGACTACTCGCATGCCTGTTAAATGTTCTTGAACAAATGAATTTAAAGCTGCCACTTGTGTACGTACATCACCAAATGTTGCTTTAATTTTATTCTTGAAAATAGTTGTCGCAATTAATAACAATGGAATTGTTGTGAGGCAAATCAATGTTAATTGCCAATCGGTATAAAGCATCACACCTATGATCACAATTAATTGTAATAAGTCGCCTATAATAATGATAAGTCCTTCTGAAAAAATATCGGCAATCGTTTCCATGTCTGAAACACTTCGTGTGATAGCAGTCCCCACTGGTGTTTTGTCGAAGTAGGGTAATCGAAAATGAATCATCTTATCAAATAATTCTTTTCTTAAATCTTTGATTACGCATTGGCCTAATAAGTTGGTGGTCCAGGCATGTGAGAATTGTACTACTGACTGGGCCAATAAAATACCAACCATTAAGATGGTAAGGTTGAGTAAAGTTTGTTGGTGAGCAGTATCTAAACAATGGTCAAGTATGTATTCAGTAATAATTGGACGAAGAGGAGATAGCCCTGCCAATAATAGGGTGAGTACAATACTGCCAATAAATAATTTTCGATAAGGCTTAACAAAATATAAAATCCGATAGAGTAAGTTCTTATCAAAGGCTTTTCCACTTACACTCATAATTGAAAGGGCGATTGTTTCGCTTTTAATAAATAAGGATAGGTAATTTGTTCTAAGAATAAACCTTGTGGTGGTGCAGCATGTCCCGCTTTACTGCGATTATTCGAATCTATGATCGTTTGCAGATGAGAAATAGGTAATTCTAATTTGTTGAACTCATACATTGTCCCTACAATGGCTCTTACCATCAGTGCTAATCGTTTTTTAAGAGGAATGGTAAGAG
>JBJTMY010000149.1:0-4183 GCA_046073825.1 Bacteroidota bacterium | reverse complement strand
CTTTATTGTTTCGTGTTTTTATTTGTCGGCTACTGCCCAACAAACCGATTCACTCATCATTAGTAAAATTGTTAATCAGGCATTAACAGGCAGCGAATGTTATCCGCGATTAAAATACTTATGTAAAAATATTGGTCCTCGTTTGAGTGGCTCACTTAACGGTGAAAAAGCTGTCGATTATGTTCATCAGTTATGTATCGAACAAAAATTAGATACTACTTTTTTACAACCCGTTACCGTGCCTCATTGGGAAAGAGGAGAGAAAGAACTTGCTTTTTACAAAGTTAATGGTCAGAAAAAATCAGTCGCAATTTGCGCTTTAGGTGGAAGTATTGCAACTCCTAAAAAGGGTTTGTCCGCAACCGTTATAGAGGTGCACGATTTTGATGAGATTAAAAAATTAGGAAGAGAAAAAATTGAAGGCAAGATTGTATTCATGAATCATCCTATGAAGGACAGTTATGTTCACACCTTTGATGCGTATGGTGAAGCAGCAAAATATCGCTGGGCTACTGCACAAAATGCTGCCCAGTATGGTGCTGTTGGCGTTGTTGTTCGTTCCATGACATTAGCAATGGATAACAATCCGCATACGGGTGCAATGGGTTATAACGACACAATTATAAAAATCCCTGCTTGTGCTATCAGTACTATGGGTGCCGAAGAATTAAGTAAGGCTATTAAAAACAATGGGGCCGTTGAATTTTATTTTAAGCAAAGTTGTCAGGTTTTTCCAGATGCTCAATCGTATAATGTGATAGGCGAATTGAAAGGTTCTGAGAAACCAGAAGAGATAATTGTTATCGGCGGACATTTAGATTCGTGGGAGTTAGGAGAAGGTGCTCATGATGATGGATCGGGAATTATGCAATCATTGGAAGTGCTACGAATTTTTCAGAAATTAAATATGAAACCTAAACGAACTATTCGCTTTGTAGCATTTGCCAACGAAGAAAATGGTAGTCGTGGTGGGAAACAATTATTAGTCTTAGCGAAAGAACGCAATGAAAAAATTATTGCTGCTATTGAAAGTGATGAAGGCGGATTTACACCACGCGGATTTTCATTCAACGGCGATTCGTTGAAGATGCAGCATGTAATGAGTAAGCAAGAATTGTTTTACCCTTATGATTTAAAATATTGGGAGCAAGGATATGGAGGAACCGATATTAATTATTTGAAAGAAGTGGGCGCTTTGCTTATTGGCTTTGTTCCAGACTCACAACGATACTTCGATGTTCATCACGCAGCGACCGATGTTTTTGAAAACGTAAATAGGCGCGAGTTAGAATTAGGGACAGGAAGTATGGCGGCCTTGGTGTATGTGTTGAGTGAATACGGGGTTAATCCGTAACCGATACAAGCTATAATAAAGTTGCTTTAATGGAAAATTTTGATCGAAAAAAACATTGGGAGACAATTTATCAGACCAAAGAGCTGAAAGATGTAAGTTGGTTTCAACCAAATCCAGCAACTTCCCTCGACTTTTTTAAGCAGTTTAGTGTTCCCTTCAATGCAAGTATTATTGATATTGGCGGCGGAGACAGTTACTTGGTTGATCACCTTTTGGAAATGGGATATGAGGATATTACTGTCTTGGACATTTCTGAGGCTGCAATTGAACGAGCAAAACAAAGACTTGGCAGTAAGTCGAAAAAAGTAAAATGGATTGTTGCCGATGCGGCCTCGTTTAAGCCAACAAGAAAATACGATTTTTGGCACGATCGGGCAGCTTTTCATTTTCTAACAGATGAGAATGAAATAACGGAATATTTAAAAACTGCACAGGATTCAATAAATGCTAATGGTATATTAGTTATAGGGACATTTTCTGAACAAGGTCCAAAAAAATGCAGTGGAATTGAAATCAAGCAGTACTCGGAAAATTTAATGACTGAACGATTGAAAAAATATTTTGAAAAAATTAAATGCATAACCGTTGATCATAAAACGCCATTTGATACAATACAGAATTTTGTGTTTTGCAGTTTTAAGAAGGCAGAGCACAATTAAAATTTACTTAATAAACTCTTGTCCCCATTTATAAAGCGAGTGAATACTTGGCAATAACTTTTCACCTTTTACAGTAAGTGCATACTCTACTGTTGGTGGAACGGTTGCAAAAACAGATCGGGTAATAATTCCGTTGGCTTCCATATTTTTTAATTCTTTCACCAGCATTCTTGTATTAATTCCTTCAATTGTGCGTTCCATTTCTTTGAAACGCATTTTTCCTTTCGATAAATGATAGATGATGGGCATGGCCCATTTCCCACCGATAATATCTAAAACATCCTTCAAGCTACAGTCCGTTTCAGAAATCTTTAATTTATTTTTTGCCATAAGTCGTTGATTACTTTAATTACTTTACCCTAGGTTACTACTATACAAAGGTGTAACTACTTGCAAAAGTAAAGTATTGAAGCTAGGTTTGCAATCTAATTTTTAAAAAAACATAAAAATGAAATTACTTGAATCAGTAAAACTTGGTCAACATACTTTGCAAAACAGAATGGTGATGGCACCTATGACACGTTCGCGTGCGGATATAAACGGAGTAGTAGGAAACTCAACGGTTCTCTATTACACGCAACGTGCAACCGCTGGATTACTCATTACCGAAGCAATCAACGTAAGTCCGCAAGCGTTAGGAAGTCCATTGACACCTGGATTATATGCTCCTGAACAAATTCAAGCTTGGAAGGCGGTTACCGATGCAGTACATGCAAAGGGTGGTCTTATCTATGCGCAGTTGTGGCATACGGGGCGTGTAGGACATTCATTGGTAAAAAACGGAAATCTTCCGGTTGCGCCTTCTGCTATTCGAATTGAGGGACAACAACATTTTACGATGGAAGGTCCGAAGGAATATGAAATACCTCATGAATTATCCTTAGAAGAAATTAATCAGATTAAGCTTGACTATAAACAAGCGGCCATCAATGCAATGGAAGCGGGATTTGATGGAGTTGAATTACACGCTGCATTTGGTTACTTACCTAATCAGTTTTTAGCAGATAGCGCAAATCATCGAAAAGATAATTATGGCGGAAGTCATGAAAATAAAAACCGTTTTACATTAGAGGTAATGCACCATCTTGTAGATGCGGTTGGACCAGATAAAGCGGCTATTCGTTTATCGCCAACAAGTACCTATAATAATATCACGCATAATAATCCAGTAGAACAATTCACATTGCTGATTAATGAACTAAATCAATTACCTTTGGCTTATATCCACCTGATGAATGTTCCATTCCCAACGGATAAGTTTCCTAATTATCCAAGTAACACGATTGATACCTTTGGAAAAATTTCGAAACATACTGTGATTGCCAACTGCGGATATACAAGAGAAACAGGGGAAGCTGAAATAGAAAAAGGTATTGCACATTTAGTTTCGTATGGTGCATTATTTCTTGCTAATCCAGATTTACCGAAGCGTTTCGAACTAAATGCTGAACTAAACCAACCTGATCGTGCAACCATGTATGGCGGGCAAGATAAAGGTTATATTGATTATCCATTCTTATCTAATTAAACAATGAACAACAAATCAAAAACACAAAAAATTATTTACTGGTCGTTAACGGCCTTAGTAGCATTTGTATTCTCAGGAAGTGCAATGAGTAAATTGATGGCAAACCCCGAAGCGATTAAAATGGCGGCTGGCTTTGGCATTGATGAAAGCACCTATACTTTACTTGGAATTATTGAATTAACAAGTGTTATTTTATTTGTAATTCCACGCACAGGAGTTATAGGAACTATTTTACTTGCTGCTTACATGGGCGGGGCTATTGCAACGCACGTACAACATGGAATTTCTGTTGTTGCACCTTGCATTGTACAAGCAGTAATGTTATTAGTGGCATTTTATCGTTTCCCTGAACTACGTAGCACCTTGCTTTATAAAACGCAATAATTATTTTAAGGAAATTAACATCAAACCATGAACAGGATTCAAGCAATTTTAACCATCGATATAGAAAATTTACCAGCTAATTTTCAAGATATTATTAAACACGAACAAGAAGTAGTAGCGCAATGGAAAGCAGAAGGATTTCTTGAACATTTATTTTTGCGTCAGACAAGAAACGGCGCAGTATTAATTTTTAAAGACATTGATCTTGCGAAAGTAGAAGCGCTAATGCAAACACTTCCGCTGTATCCATTAAGAAAA
>JBJTMY010000148.1:0-13200 GCA_046073825.1 Bacteroidota bacterium | reverse complement strand
AAACCATGATTTGTAATTTAGTTTCATAATAATTTTTTAGTTAGTAATTAATTTAAAAATGGGTTATTTTAAAATAAAAGATGGTAACGATAGTTGATATCGAACAGTAAATTTCCCCTTTAAAATAATCGACTCCAAATTATTAAAGAACAATTTGGCGAATAAATAAATTCATATAGTGAAAAGATGAAAATGCTTGGTAAAAAAAGTGCTAAGTGGTCCCGCCGCGACTCGAACGCGGAACCTACTGCTTAGAAGGCAGTTGCTCTATCCAGTTGAGCTACGGAACCGATTTCAGGGTTCTGAAAAAAAAAACGACAATCTGAAAATGGATAATTAAATGTAATGTCGAAGAACTTATTTGTCGGGGTGGCAGGATTCGAACCTACGACCTCCACATCCCAAATGTGGCGCGATACCGGGCTACGCTACACCCCGAACGATATCTGTATTATTATAATTTTAGAACGAGTACTCTAAATACCTGGCGGTGAGGGCGGGATTCGAACCCGCGGTACGGTTACCCGTACGACAGTTTAGCAAACTGTTCCTTTCGGCCTCTCAGGCACCTCACCTTATGTGGGGCTGCAAATGTAAGAAGTAAATGTTCTTCTCCAAAATTATTTTTAATTTTATTCAAAGAGATTTTATAATCGCTTATAATTTATATTTGTTTAATGCCATTTAATTTAAAATCAATTCAAGTTTTTGTCTTTAACTGTTTCATTTTGACAGTTTTTGTTTCTTCTTGCAATGAAAAGAAGTCCGCTACTCAAACTACAACAATTGACAATTTATTAAGTTGTTCATTACCTAATTCGGAGTTTTGGGATCCTTCATGGTCAGATTCTAACGTTGTTAATGTGCATATTTTAGCAGATCCAGATAATCTTCATCCTACAAATGGTTCTTCTCAAATACGAGATGAGGTATTAATGTATTTGCATCAAGCCCTTCTTACAACCGATTTAGACCATGGATGTATGAAGCCTGGAATATGTGAATCGATGCCCGTTGTTTCACCCGATGAAAAAACATTGACTTTTAAAATAAAAAAAGGAATCACTTGGGACAATCAACAACAAGTTCTTCCCGAAGATGTGATTTTTACCATCAAAGCATCCAAATGTAAACTCACGAATAATGTATCTAATAAGTTTTTCTTTGAAAATATTCAAGATGTTATTGTTGATAAGAACGATTCATTAACATTTAAAATTATTTTCAAAACGACTTCAAGCTATAATATTCCAATGTGGTGTGATTATCCAATTTTACAATCAAGAAACTATGATTGCTTGGCTACTTTAAAAAATATTTCATTTCTTCAATTAAACGATTCCTCTTTTTTACAGGAAACAAATAAGGAATTAAAAGATTGGGCGAAAATATTTAATAGCGATGCCATGGGAGATAATCCTGAAATGATAAATGGATTAGGAGCGTATCAATTAGAAAAATGGGAGCGAGGGCAATTTATTTCCATTGTTAAAAAGAAAAATCATTGGTCTGATAAAATTTCCGATAAAAGTTTCAAAGCATACCCGCAAAAAATAATTTTTCGAATTGCTCAAGATCCTTCTGTTCAAAAAAATAGTTTTATTAATCAATTGTATGATGCATCTGGCGCATTTCCAACTCGTCTCCTACTTGAATTGAAGAAGGATGATCTCTTTAATAAAAATTATCATAGTAAGTTCGTCGATACTTATGGGTACACCTATATTGCAATTAATACTCGACCAGATGGATTTAAACAACCATTCATCCTTAATGATATTAATGTACGTAAGGCACTTGCATTTTCTTCTCCAATTGATGAAATGATTAAGGTGGTTAATAAAGGCATCAATAAACGCGTGGCAGGCCCAGTAGCACCGTTAAAACTAGTGTGCAATAAGGAGCTTTCGCTAATTCCGTTTGATTTAAAAAAAGCAAATCAGTTCTTAGCAGCAAGTGGCTGGGTGGACATCAATCATGATGGTATTCGAGAAAAGAAAGTTGGAGATAAGGTTTTGAATTTGTCTTTGCAACTGATTTATATGAATACTATCCCAGATTGGAAGGAAATGGCAATGATTATAGCGGAAGGTATGAAAAATGCGGGCATACAAATTCAGCTAATACCATGTGATTATCCAACGTGGTTAGAGAAAGTGACTTCACATAATTATGACTTAGCAATGGGGTCGTGGAATACTTCTTCTTTCCCTGAAGATTATAGTCAGCTATGGTCAACTGATTCTTATTTTGGTAATGGGTCAAATTATACTGGTTTTGGAAATAGCACCACAGACAGTTTGATTTATGCAATTGCAAAAGAAACTGATGCCAAGAAGAAAGTGTCACTGGAAAAGAAAATGCAAAAGTTGATTTATGATGAACAGCCTTATATCTTCATGTATCAATTAGTTCGTCGTTGTGTTCTTCATAAACGATTTGACAATGCAAAATTTTATGCGGAGCGACCAGGAATTATTTATTCTCCTTTGCAAATAAATACGCTTCACTATCAATCATCGGTAAATAATTAATGAATGAAGATAGTTGTAAAAATTACATTGGTCGTAATTTCCTTTTTTGTCGTTACTGGTTTTTCGTTTCTGCTCATTCGTTATCAAAGTAATCGGCCTTTACAATCGTTAACATCCAATAGTGCTTTTTCGCAACATACTCTGTCTATTTATTCTCCTGATTATATACAATTATATCATCAATACGGATTGAATCAAGCGCCTTTTTTTGTTTCCATATCGAATCTGGCATTGCCAGATAGTTTTAAGTACTTTCCCGAGTCGCAAGAAAAAAAATTTTTAATTTATTGGTCTTGTAAGTCTGGTAGCCCAACAACCATGTATTCAATTTATCAAAGTTTGTTTGCAATTCATAATGAAGATTGGAAAATTCCTCCATCACAAATTTTGCAAATTCAAAATTCAGCAAATGAAATTATGTTTTCCACTCAAATTGATTCGTTAAATAAACATTTTAAACACTACAAATCTTTATTGTCGTCAGAAATGGCAGCTGAATCTTCTATTAGAAATATAAATCAATTAACTAATCAATATAACTTGTTGCAATTTATTCCTGTTATACATTTTAATTCGGATAATCAATTTTCGAAATGGATAGGTGATTTGTTGAAAGATAACAAAGGTATTTATGCTTTCTCTTGGTATAGTAAAAATGACGTTTTTGCTGAGTTGAAAAAGCCTATGTTTATTACATTTTTAATAAGTTTTTTTTCGTGTGTTTTTATTATAGTTGTGAGTGTAATTTTTGCGTGTGAATTGTTTTTAAATAAAGGAAAAAGATGGGTGGGATGGTCATTAAAAAGTTTAACCTATTTGTATAGTATTCCTGCTTTTTTTATTGGTGCTATGTTTATTTATTTATTAGCGAATCCTTATACCTTAGAAATTTTCCCGGCTAATTTTTCATTTGCTCCATTATTCAACGACGACGGAGTAGGAGTAATCAGTTTGTTGAAATCATTTCCTTATTTCATTCTTCCAGTTTTGTCGCTTTCTTTCGGCCCTATTGTGTTTTTTGTTTTATTGTTTTTTAGAACGTTTGAATCAGAGTATGAAATGAACTATGTATTGGCTGCTAAAATGATGGGATTATCTAATCGAACAATATTATATCGCTTTGTATTAAAAAACACGTTGTATTCTGCCTCCACATTTATTTTTCTTTTAATACCGGGATTGCTTTCTGGTGCCTTGGTGGTAGAACAGTTGTTTTCTATTCCTGGTCTTGGTAATTTATTGATGCAATCTGCAAGAAATCAAGATGTACCAGTGTTAATAGCTATGTTCGGTTTTGTTGGAATTGTAACATCCATCTCCTTCCTTGCGTTGGATTATTTCCAAAAAAAAATAAATGGTCGTACTTTAAAATCATTAACTGTTACAGAATGAAATTAAGCTACCGGATTTTAATGTTGTTTTTTATTATTGGTTTATGCGGACCAATGCTTAGTAATGAACAGCCATTGATGTTAGTCAGGGGGCATCAAGTATCGTTTCCTTTCTTGCAAAATATAGGATATGAAGAGCAAGCACATGATTTTATTGTTAAAACGATTATTCCTTATTCAGCAGGTGTAAGTGACTTTGACAATGCTGATTATAAAAGCCCTTTTGAACATCAGACATTAAAAAATAATTCAAGCTATTATCGGCATTGGTTAGGTACTACGCTTCGAGGATGTGACGTACTTGCAGGCATAATTCAGGGAACTAGATACGCGCTTTTAGTAGGTTTGTGTTCTACAATTTTAAGTTTGTTTATTGGTTTAGTTTTAGGCGCATCTTCTGCATTTTTATCAGAAGGCGCACTAAAATTTAGTTGGTTGCAAATATTTATTACCTTATTCTTTTTATTGTTTTTATTTAACTTGATTACCTATGTACAAGTAAGTTGGATGATTAAAGTTTTATGTTTGATAATGGCTTGTGGTGTGTTTTTATTAATTACTCGAATAAAAGTCGCAACATCAAAAAGTATAACTATCTATGTCGAGAAAATAGAAATGCAGCTTACTGTTTTATTTTCTTCTCTTCCTAGATTGTTTTTTGTGGTGGCAGTCATGGGATTATTTAGTCAAGGCGTTTTAACTTTAATTATTGTTTTAGGAGTAACTGGATGGATGGATATTTCAAGAATGGTAAGGGCAGAAATAAAGCGTATTCAGGAAATGGATTATTATCAGGCCGCTTTGATGTCTGGAGCTTCGTGGTGGAGAATTACTATCAAACAAATTCTTCCCAATTTAAAACCGCTAATGATTACTGTTTTTGCATTTTCATTTGCAGGAGCAATTATTGCGGAATCATCGTTAAGCTTTTTAGGTTGGGGAATCTCACCAGATGAAGTTACATGGGGGAGTTTGATGATGGAAGGAAAGGAATCATTTTTTGCCTGGTGGTTGGTTGTGTTTCCTGGAATTTGTTTGAGTATTTGTTTATATGCTTTGTTTTCTATTTCAAGAAATCAGAATAATGATATTTATTCTTTGTAGCTAAATGAATAATCTACATTTTTGCAACTATTATGGTTACACTCAATAAAATTTTCACTTTTGATATGGCTCACGCATTGGAACATTATCCAGGTAAGTGTAGGCATATTCATGGACATACCTACATTTTGCACGTTTCAGTAAATGGTGAAATTTTAAATAAGCCAGGAGCTCCTTTAGATGGAATGATTGCTGATTTTACTGATATTAAACAATGGGTGAAAGGGGAGGTGATAGATGTTTTTGATCATGCTTTGGTACTACGTCAAAATAGTGAACATGCAAATATGAATTGGTCAGAACAAAACTGGACAAGAATTATCATTACGCCTTATCAGCCAACGTGTGAAAATATTATGTTGGATATACGTGATCGATTAAATAAAAAAATTCCATCAGGATTGGAGTTAGTCCAATTGCGGTTGTATGAAACACCGACTTCTTACGCAGAGTGGAAGAAGTAATTCGAAATTATTTATTCAGTAACGGCGATGGCTATACCCGGAAGTTTAATTTCCGATCCTTTGTCATCAAATCCTACAACATCTTTTAAAAATACAGTGTCGCCAGGTAAAAGTTTGGCTATCGATTTCTTGGCTAATATAGGAAAGCCATCGTTGCCAATACCAAAATCTTTTACTTCCAACGGGTTTTTTACAATCACTTGTATTACGAATTGATGTAATTGATACGATTTCCCGTCGCTGCACTTTACCATCACTTTAGTTTCATTCGACCATTCTTGCAAAGTAGTTAAATTCATTTTGGTTGTGCGTGCGGTATCCAGATCAGCATTGCAAAATTTAATTACAGGAACTTTCGGACTTGGTTTAGCAGGCGTTGCTTTCTTTTGCGCAAAAATGTTAGAAGTTAAAAAACAAAAAGAAATCAGTAAAATAATTTTAGACGTTTTCATAGTTATTTATTTTTTAATGTTACCATCTTTAATGCAGTAGCAGCAGCTTCAATTCCTTTATTTCCATGTTTGCCCCCCGAACGATCAATGGCCTGGTCGAGGTTGTCGGTAGTTAATACTCCAAATATAAATGGTTTGTTGTATTTAATTGTCAGATTAGTAATTCCATTTGCGACTGCGTCACAAATAAAATCAAAATGCCTTGTTTCGCCTTGAATTACGCAACCTATACAAATGATGGCATCAAAATTTTCTTGTGCCATCATAGAGGCTCCAGCTGTTAGTTCAAAACTGCCTGGAACGTTCATACGAACAATATTATTTTCGAGAGCACCAGCATCTTTTAAAAAACGAATTGCACCCGTTGCCATAGCGTCTGTAATGGAATGATTCCATTCAGCTACGACAATGCCGAACCTGAAGGGTTCGGCATTGGGCATTTCATGAGCTTGATGATGCGATAGCGATTGATGAGCTGTCGACATAAACTAAAATATTATTTTGAAGATAAAGCAGTCGCACGTCCGATGTATTTATCGATATCACGTGCTTCTGTACAGGTTGGAAAATCTTTCTTTATTTGGTTATAAACTTCTAGAGCAGCAGCATAGTTTTTTTGTTGCTCATAAGCTCTACCTGATTTAAATAAGAATAACGGTCTTGTAAAATTATTTTCATCGTAATCAGCTGCTTTTTTGTAATAGCTAATGGCTTCGTCATAACGACCTAATTCTTGGTTTGCAGCACCAATACCTCCTAATGCTAATGCACCTGTAATATCATCCTCAGCGTCGTATTTTTTTAACGTTTCAATAGCCTTTTCAAAATCACCTTTTTTAAGGTAAGTCATTCCTAAATAATAGTTGGCTAAATTACCTGATTTGGTAGAACCATAGTCTTGAGCAATTTGCTCAAATCCTGGGTAAGTACCATCGCCATTCAACGATTGCTTGATACTATCTTGTCCAAAATAACGCTCTGCAGCAAACATGGCATTTTGAGCTTTTTCTTCTTGTGGAGCAAGAATGAAATTGGTGTATGCAAAATAAGCTAATACGATAAGTACTGCTGCACCTATAATGATTGTTAGGCTCTTTTTGTTGTCTTGAACGTAATGTTCAACTTTATCAATTGATTCGTTTATTTCGAATCCTTCTTTGTTGTTTGATGACATACTCAATTATTCAGTTAATAAGTGGCAAATATACTATTATTTTTCGGAGTGAAAAACAGGTTTTTAAATTGATTTTTGGAGTATTAACAGTCTATTGTTATTTACGAGTGTTGTTTACAAGTTTGTCCGCCCATTTTTCACAGAGGTTGTTTAGCATTCTATAAACAATACGAAAATCGTTGAGTTGCCCGGTGTAGGGATCCGGTACGTCCATATTTTCGGAATTACTCCCATCAAATTCCTCGTTAATATCGCAGATTAATTTTATTTTTCTCAGGTATTCAGGTCTCGGGGATTGCGCATGTAAGGTGCGGTAAACGCTGGTGTCCATCGCAAATAAGTAGTCGAATGATTCATAATCTTGTTCGTCAATTTTTCTGCATACTTGCTTGCCGATATCTAATCCGTTTTCCGCAGCTACACTTATCGAGCGTTTATCAGGAGCTGAGCCTACATGCCAGCCTCCCGTGCCAGCCGAATCTACTTGAAAGTAAATGTTGTATTGGCTTAGTTTTTCTATCATGAGTCCTTCGGCAAGGGGAGAGCGACAAATATTGCCTAGGCAAACCATTAAAATTTTCATGGCGTGAAATTAAATAAAAAATGTCCCACAATGATTGCAGGACATTTCAGGTTTTTAGGTTTAAAAAGTATTATCTCGAAAGATTAATTCTTTTTTGAAGGTCAACAACTTGAGCCTTGAATTTTTTATCAGTATCCATTAAATTATTGACAGTTCTACAAGCATGTAATACTGTAGCATGATCTTTTCCTCCGCAATGCATTCCAATATTAGAAAGAGAAGATTTGGTAAATTGCTTACTGAAATACATCGCTAACTGACGAGCTTGAACAACTTCACGTTTACGTGTTTTTGATTTCAATACTTCAAGGGGTAGTTCGAAGAAGTCACAAACGATTTTTTGAATGTAATCAATTGAAATTTCGTGAACCGTATTCTTAACAAATTTGTCAATCATCTGCTTCGCTAATTCAAGCGTGATTGGTTTTTTGTTTAGTGATGATTGTGCGATGATAGAGATTAAGGCTCCACGAAGTTCACGAATGTTGTTCGTGATACTTAATGCAATGTATTCGGTAATCTCATTAGGGAGCTCAATTCCATCAACATACATAAACTTACGTAATATGGCGATTCGCGTTTCTAAGTCAGGTACTTGCATGTCAGCCGATAGCCCCCATTTAAAACGAGATAATAGTCGCTGTTCCATTCCTTGCAAATCAACGGGAGGCTTATCACAAGTTAAAATGATTTGCTTGTTGTTTTGGTGCAAGTGATTGAAGATGTGAAAGAATACATCTTGCGTTTTATCCTTACCAGCAAAGAACTGGATGTCATCAATAATCAACACATCCATCATTTGATAGAAGTGAACGAAGTCGTTGGATGAGTTGTTTTTTACTGCATCAACAAATTGGTGCATAAACTTTTCGCTTTGAACGTAAAGTACCGTTTTGTCAGGGAAGTTATTTTTAATTTCAATACCAATTGCGTTGGCTAAATGTGTCTTACCTAATCCGTTTCCTCCGTAAATCAAAAGTGGGTTAAACGAAGTGCCGCCTGGTTTTTGAGCCACTGCGAATCCTGCTGATCGAGCTAGGCGATTGCAATCACCTTCTACTAAATTATCAAAAGAGAAAATAGAGTTTAGTTGAGAGTCAACGTCTATTTTCTTTAAGCCTGGAATGATAAAAGGATTGCGAATTCCACCACTGATTTGCTGTGGCATTGGAACAGCGGGATTTTTTAATCCGTTGTTGCTTTTTGCGGGGAATTTAACAGTGTAAGGTTTTGTGCCTGCTGTACTGTTTTCCATTAAGATAGAATATTCTAATCTTCCTTCAGTACCTAATTCACGTTTAATGATTTTTCTTAATAGACCGATGTAGTGTTCTTCAAGCCATTCGTAAACGAACTGACTTGGGACTTCGATAGTTAATGTTTGTTGATCAAGCTTTACAGGCTTAATAGGTTCGAACCACGTTTTGAAATTCTGAGGATTTACATTGTCTCTGATTAATTTCAAACAGTTGTCCCAAACTTGTTCGCATGTTTTTACTTTTGTTGTGTTTTCTTTCTCCTTTTGCATACCCTGCGGCCTGATATATTTTTACTGATTAAAAAATAAATTGATTGCTGATTTTTGATTGTGTTGCAAATATTGTTTAAAAAAATGTAAAAAAAAATTTTTTCTTGCTTGATTTTTAAGAAATTTTTACAGTGTTGTTTTCGTGTGAAAATTTTCCTGTTTTCTTATCAATGAAAAAATCGATTCTTCCAAGTCGTATTCCTCCAAATCCAGTCTGTGCAACTAAAACTTTTTTACCTTTTAAATTTTTTAACTCTTCTGGTTTGTCTAAAAAAGTATGGGTGTGTCCCCCTAAAATCAAATCGATATTTTCCGATTGTTCAGCTAATACCGCATCAGAAATTTTCTTGCTTCCATCGTAACGATAACCTAGATGTGATAAGCAGATGACCAATGTGCATTTTTCTTCTTCTTTTAATTTTTTCGCAATGGAATTTGCAATAGATAATGGATCATTATAAATCGTTTTTTCAAAACATTTTTCATCTACCAATCCTTCTAATTCTATTCCAACACCAAAAATTCCAATTCGAACATCCCCTTTTTCTATGATGGTGTAATTCTTCGTTTTGCCAGCTAAAATGGTGTTTTTAAAATCATAATTACTGCATAAAAAAGGAAATGATGCATGTGGAAGTTGTTTAGCGAATCCTTCGAGGCCAGCATCAAAATCATGATTGCCCATAGTGCTTGCATCATACTTCATTGCGCTCATCAGTTTGATTTCTAATTCTCCACCATAAAAATTGAAATAGGGAGTACCTTGAAAAATATCACCACTATCTAAAAGCAAAACATTTTTTTCCTCTAATCGAATTTTATGAATGAGTTGCATTCTTCGTGCAACGCCTCCCATACCACCAAATTTAGGATCACTTGCAGGAAATGGGTCTATGCGACTATGTGTATCGTTCGTATGTAGAATAGTGATTTTTGTTGTACCCGCACTTGCTAGTAAATCAGCAGGAATACTAGAAAGGGCAAATGCTCCACTCGCTAATCCAATCTGCTTGATGAATTTTTTTCTACTGTATTTCTGTAACTCTTCCATCTAAAACTACTTTTAACTTTTTACCTTGTTGATTAATCCCTCGCATTTCACGGATATAACTGTCTCTAACTTTGAGTCCGATGTCTGTTTTTGATTTTACTTCTTTTAAAAACATCATACCATCTCCTCCATTTGCTAAATAATCGTTGGTTGCTACGCGATATATTTTTGTAGAGTCGTAAGCCATTCCATTAATCGTGATGTCTTGATAACCATTTTTACTGATTTTCATTCGTATTCCTGCAAGTGGAATTCCTTTTCGCTGCACTATGTATTCAAATAAATTCTTGAGTTGTTCGTGATTCATTTCCAGAATTAAAATGGTGTTTTCAAATGGCATTAATTCGAATGCTCTTCCTAAAGTAACTTCTCCGGTAGGCAACGACATTCTTAATCCACCACTATTACCAAAAGCAAAATCAGCAGAATGAATTTTCATTGTATCACATTTCAAATTTGTTTGATGAAGTAATGCATCGGTGGTGAAATTTCCAATTAAACTTTCGGGAGAACCTTTTCCAATATTTTGTTCCGAGTAAACTAACACCTCCGACATGATTTTGTCTAATGAATCGTGATAGGGTTTAATGTAGTTATAAAGGATGGAGTCAACTCCTGCAATAGTGGAGTCTTTAATGGGGTATTGTTGTGTTTTTATTTCACTAATAGATAAGTTTGAAGAACAAGAACTTATCAAGTGAATTACTACAATTAATAAAACGCCTGAAAATTGTTTTTTCAATAAATGATGCATAGAATGCAATGATACTGATTTAGCTCGTGAATTAAAATAAATACAACAAGAAAATCTTTACGAAATTAGTTGCATCTTCGTGTCGATTTATGTACACACATCAAACACAAATTCGGGTTAGGTATTCTGAAACAGATAGAATGAATTATGTTTACTATGGAAATTACGCACAGTATTTTGAAGTGGCGCGAGTTGAAGCACTTCGAAGTCTTGGTGTTAGTTACAAGAAATTAGAAGAGGAGGAAGGGGTGTTGTTGCCTGTTCTTGATTTTCAAATAAAATATTTCAAGCCTGCATATTATGATGAGTTATTAACGATTCAAACTACAATTACCCAAATGCCTCAGGCGAGGATTTATTTTGAGTATGAAATTCTCAATGAGAAAAATGAAATAATCAATAAGGCTTCTACTACCTTGGTATTTGTTCGTAAGAACACAGGAAAACCAATGATGGCTCCTGAATCCTTACTATCCAAGCTACAAAGTTATTTTGTTTAAAGGGTCTTCATCAATATCTGATAGGCTTTTATCATACTTTCAATATCTTTTTTATGAACGGTTTCAGACGGAGAATGCACATTTAATTCTGCAGCTCCGATAAAACACCAATCAATAGGAAAAGGTTGTTTCTGAATTTCATTTCCGTCACTACCACCAGATGATTCTACTTCTAATTGAAACGGATGTTGATGATCGTTTAATATATTTCTGATTTTGTCTGTAAATACTTTTCGCGGCAATCCAGAGTCGCGCAATGATACAACTACACCATCACCGAAAGTTACCCCATCGGTAATCCAGGTAATATCGCTGATTAATGCTTGTTTGATTTTAAATCGTTCCCACAAATATTTTACAATGTATGGGACTGATCCGCCTCCATGTTCTTCCCAGCAGGAGAAAACAATCACACCGTCTTTGAGCGATTCTGCGACTTTTAAGGCGTTAAAAACACCAAGACGGTTGTCCATATAACAGCACTGCACCGACTTATTATCTTCTTTCCATTCTGGTTTAAAGGTGAAAGAGGTTCCTGTATCAGCGTAGCGATCGGCAGCGAGTGAAAAGTCAAATGTTTCATCCAATTTTAAAAAACCTTCAATTGGACCATGGCTATCATGTCCAACTAAATGATATCCATTAGCTGTTCGTGGTCCACCAATTTTTACTAATTCATTTTTATATCGAGCAGTAAATCCTATGGAGTCAATGTGCGCAAAAACGGCAGTTCTAGGTTGTCCGAAGACTAATACAATGCAATGTTGAAAATCTTCACCATGAATTACTTCAGGTAATACTTCCCAACTATGTTTATATTCTTCAATATAGTTCATTAAGAATTGATGCATATTGGCTTCATCGCCTGCAGGAGCGTGTATACTACACAGTGTTTTTAGTAAGTTATAGTTCATTATTAAATAAATTTCCAACTAGCTTTTGCAGCAAGGGTAGGGTGATTATTAAGTTTGTGAAGTAGCTGATTGGTTTTGCTTTTTCTTAATTCAAACTGAAGCACACAAGGAGTTTCATAAGTCTGAGAAGTGATGATGGCGCCTTCTGATTTTATAATAGAATGCACTTCATTGATAGATTCAAAATTGAAGGTGATTTCAAATCGATCGTTAATAGTATGCTCAATAATTTGGGCATTGCTTAATGATACTGCCGCTGCTGTTCGATATGCATTGATTAATCCCGGAACACCTAATAAACTACCACCAAAATACCGTACAACTACCACAAGCACATTGGTGAGTTGCTGCGATTGGATAGCGGCTAAAATAGGTTTTCCTGCACTTCCTGAAGGCTCTCTATCGTCGGATGCACGATAAACGGTTGGGTCAGGAGTTAAACGAAAAGCATAGCAATGGTGATTTGCTTGCGGATGTTCTTTTTTTAGCTGCTGAATAATTTCTTTTACTTCGGATTCTGTTTTTATTGGATAAGCAAACGCAAGAAATTTACTCCCTCTATCACGAAAGTCGCCAGTTGATATTCCTTTAATGGATAAATAAGTGTCCTCGAAAAGCATAATTAAAAGGTCAAAATAAGAATTGCGATGACCGCCAATGCTAACCCAATTAAGTTTTTTGTATGTGGCTTCTCTCTGAAAAATAATAGTCCCATAATTGCTGAAAAGATAACTACCAATACATTGCTAAT
>JBJTMY010000147.1:0-3429 GCA_046073825.1 Bacteroidota bacterium | reverse complement strand
CCTATATCTGGTTGTATTCTTTTTTTGCTTGGATAATCATGCCTCGTAAACGCCATGCTGAATCCAGAAAGTTTTTTATCGGCGAAGCAAAAAAATTATATCAGAAAGAGTTTTTACGTTGGTATAAGTTAACCGCAGAGTTAAATCCCTTGTTACGTTTCATTCGTGAAAAGGAAACGGGCTTACCTATTTTGTATGTAATGGGTTCAGAAGATTATATGTTCCTAGAACCAGTTAAAAGAATGGTGGCCGTGCATAAGAATTCGTTTCTTGAAATTTTAGATAACTGCGGACATGTAGTCAACATGGATCAGTCTGATGCGTTCAACGAAGTAGCTATTAATTTTATTCAGCGCGACGGACAGGTTGCTTGAGCAATTCGCTAATAGCAGCTTTCATAAATACCATGGTTGGAAATACACGAAGTATTTTTAAATCTTCCATAAGCGATGTTTCTTCGCTTAAAAATTTCAAAGGTAAATAAGCAGGCAGTTTTCGAAACATGCAATTGAACAAATAAAATGCAGGCGCTTTTTTCTCTCGTAAAACTCTTAAAAATACATCATCATAAAATTGAAATCGTCCTTTCCCCTTCGCTTGATAATTTTTTAACGTTGGATGTTTTTTTAGATGTTCAACTAGGTGCTTTGATTCTTCCTGAATAAAGTGAAAAGTAAATCCAGTAGAAGCTTTACTCGCGCCACCACTCGTTCCAATATTAATTACATGCTCATTTGATTTTTTTGGGAACGTCTGATTATACATTGGAATAATGCCAAATTCTTCTTCGGTAATTTTATAAGAATGATATTTTAATTTTTCATCGATGTATTGAGTAAGTTGTGACTCGTATTCCGATTCATTCAATAATTTTTCTGAGAATACTGTAAATTCCATCAATGCTTTTGTTGCACTAACGGGTAGGATATACATAAACCGACATTCATTGTTTTGCGCAATAGTAAAGTCCATTAAGGTAGCAACACCTTCTTCAAAAAAGGGTTGTTCGGTCTCGATAAATTTACCTTTGAAATGCTGCAAGAAATAATGGTAACGCGATTCATCTTTTTCCAAATCATGAATAGCGCTGTTAAATATCAGATGAGCATGGTGCTTTCCTTCCGAAGTGATAACTGCATTATTTTCAAAATTTAAAATGGTTTCTTGTACAAAGTGAATATTACTATTTTGAGAAATAATCTCCCTGCAATAGTTATAAAACGCTTGTGAGCGAATCATCTTGTACTTGTATGGCTGCGGATTCAATTTAGCATCGTAGCCCGGAGAGGCAAATCGGATTTTATCCCACGTTTTTATCACACATGATTCAAACAAACCTTCTTTCTCTTCCCAAAAACACCAGGTACGATCATTCGTTGTTTTTTCATCCTTATCAATGACCAATACTTTTTTATCTCGTAACAAGCCTTCTTTCTGCATACGCACAAGCAAGCTCAAGGCTGCTGCGCCACCACCTGCAAAAATGTAATCGTATTGCGTATTCAATTTCATTCTAATTAAAAAGTATCCTTGTAAAGTTGAATAGCATCATTGATAATCGCTAATGCTTTCTCTTTATTTAAAAACTCTTCTACTACAACTTTTTTCTTTTCTAAAAGTTTATAATCTTCAAAAAATCTTCTCATCTCAATAGTGGTATGAGGAGGCAATTCTGAAATATCATTAATATAGTTTACCGACTCATCATGCAAAGCAACGGCAATGATTTTATCATCCATTTCACCTTGATCAACCATTCGCATCACACCAATTACTTTTGCTTCTACCAAGCATAAATGAGGCAATTCAAGTGAAGTTATGACTAATATATCAAGCGGGTCTTTATCGTCTGCATAGGTCTTAGGAATGAATCCGTAATTAGCAGGGTAGTGCACCGCTGAAAATAGTGCACGGTCTAATTTTATCAAACCACTTTCTTTATCAATTTCATATTTGCCTTTACTTCCTTTCGGGATTTCAATAATTGCTTTTACAATTTCAGGAGCTTTATCTCCAAAGTGCACATCATGCCAAGGATTCATAAAAAATAATTTTAGTAAATATAGTAATTAAAAAACCCAGACGATGATTGGTCTGGGTTAGGTTTTATGCGTTGACTAATTCAGGATACATCGATTGTCGAGCCGCCTTGACGTTTTCATCTGCGAGATATTCATCATAGGTCATTCGTTTATCAATAATTCCCGAAGGTGTTAATTCAATAATTCTGTTGGCCACACTTTCAACAAAGGTATGGTCATGTGAGGTGAACAATGCCACATGTTTCCAATCTTTCAAGGCGTCGTTAAATGCAGTGATCGACTCTAAGTCTAAGTGATTAGTAGGCTCATCAAGCACTAAACAATTTGCATTCGTTAACATCATTCTCGAGATCATACATCGAACTTTTTCTCCTCCGCTTAATACATTTGATTTCTTCATAACCTCTTCGCCAGAGAATAACATTTTACCTAAAAATCCACGGATATAGGTTTCTGATTTATCTGCTGAAAACTGACGCAACCAATCGACAAGATTGTATTCTCCTGTAAAGAATTTCGAGTTTTCATTCGGTAAGTAGGAACGGGTAATGGTGCTTCCCCAATTAAATTCACCTGCTTCAGCAGTGTCTTCTCCCATCACAATGTTAAGGAAGGAAGAAACGGCTAATGGCTCACGAGATAAGAAGGCAACTTTATCGCCTTTCACCATCGTAAAGGTGATATCAGAAAATAAATTCGTTCCATCGGGCGCTGATTTCTTTAATCCCTCCACATGTAAAATCTGGTCGCCGCAATCACGCTCTGCTTTAAAAATAATACCTGGGTATTTTCTGTTGGATGGTTGAATTTCATCCACTACTAATTTCTCTAATAGTTTTTTACGACTCGTTGCTTGTCGTGATTTAGAGGCATTGGCACTGAATCGCTCAATGAACTCCTGTAATTCTTTTCGTTTATCTTCTACCTTTTTATTTTGATCGCTGCGTTGGCGTAATGCTAACTGACTCGATTCATACCAGAACGAATAGTTACCTGTGTATAATTGAATCTTCGCAAAATCGATATCGGCAATATGAGTACAAACGGAGTCTAAGAAATGTCGATCATGGGATACAACAATCACCGTATTTTGAAAATCGGCTAAGAAGTCTTCTAACCAAGTAATGGTCTCCACATCTAAGTCGTTGGTAGGCTCATCGAGTAATAATATATCTGGATTACCGAAAAGGGCTTGAGCTAATAAAACCTTTACTTTATCAGATCCATTCAAATCCTTCAATAAGGTATAGTGCAAATCTTCTTTAATCCCAAGACCACTTAATAAGGACCCTGCTTCCGATTCTGCTTCCCACCCATTCAATTCGGCAAACTCCGCCTCTAATTCCGCTGCTTTGTTTCCATCTGCTTCGGTGAAGTCTTCTTTCAA
>JBJTMY010000146.1:0-3449 GCA_046073825.1 Bacteroidota bacterium | reverse complement strand
AGACTCGCGGCGTAGTAGTGCATGCTTCGGCTCCGCTCAGCAAGCACCTATCCCTCAAGAACTTACTTTATTATCTTACTTCGGCCGCGCTCCGGAAGCATTTTTCTATGAAAATGGAAAGTTAATTAGTTTGCTGAGCGGAGCCGAAGTAAACTAATCTTACCAAAATTTATATTCAATCAGTTTGCTAAACTAAGCCGAAGCAAACATGTTTTACATTTTCAAATTAACAATCGTTTGGATTCGCTAACACATTTTCAAATTTTCAAATCATCAAATTTTCAAATCAACTACATTTCCCCCAAATTATACTGATACATCAACACTGCTTTCTTGAGCTTCGCTTTTAAATCGACAAGTTTTAATTTGGCGTTGACTAAATTACTCTCTCGACTATTTACTAAAAATAATGAGCTTTCACCGGTATCAAATAAAGTGTTTTCGGCATTTAAAAGTTGCTGGTAACCGATAACTGTTTCTTGATAGAATGTTAGCTGTTTGTCTAAACTAATTATTTCTTCTTTGCTTGCTGCTATTTTATTTTTAAGCAATGTAATTTTTCGTTCTCGATCTAATTCGGCATCTTTCAATTTAATTTTTGCTAATTGAACACCTCCTCTTTCTTTTCGAAGTAGTAGCGGAACTGAAAAAGCAAATCCCCATTTGTAATTATTCAAATTATACGTTAATGCCTCCCCGTTAGTAGTGGCATAATTTAAAGCATTGTAGTTTACGTTCAAGGTGGGTTTTAATTGCTCTTGCTTCCAACGTTTTTCAAATTCTAGGGAACTAATTTTATAATTCGCAAGATTGATCTGTGGATGTTGTTCCATTATTTCTTCCGTTGTTGCCACATTAATTACGTTCGTACTTAACGTTACCTCATTCGAAGGAATGGTGTTTTCTCCAATCAATAATGGAATGTTTTCGCTATTCCATAAAAATCCCGACACTTCATAGGAACGCTTTAAATAATCGAGATGTGCTTGCTCCAAATTTAAGAAACGCTCTTGTAATTGCACTGTGGCTTCCACTGTATCTAAAAACGGTCGATCGCCTAATAGGGCACTACTTTTAATCGCTTCTACACGTTTTTTATTTACTGCATATACTTCTGAGTATAATTTCCAGTTTTGATAACTCTGGTACCAATTCCAATAGGTATTTCCAGCATCCAATTGCAATTCATTCAGTATAATTCGTCGCTCTTCACTCGTTGCCTTTTCATACAATTCTGCTTGTCGAAAAGCATTTCTTCGTTGATCAAATAATAATCCTTGAAGTAAGGGAACGGAGATCCCTGCTTGATAAAGTCCAGCACCTGGTGTTTTATATTCTGGATTAATATAATCACCATAGGAATTGTTGTAACCTGCCTTTAAATCAATTCCTGCCCAAGTAGGAATGGATAGGGTAGTGTTCGTATATTGATAATATTCCTTTTGCTGATAATACTTCTCATCATAACCTACGTTTATTTTAGGATCAAAATTTCCGCGAGCACTTAACAAAGTAGATTGACCTTCTTGTAATTTAAGAGCTGCTTGTTTTGCAAGTGGATGAAAGTTTTTTACATAATACAAAAATGTATCTACGCTTAATATGGTCACTGAGTCGGACTGAGCAAGTGATTTAAAACTTGTTAAAAGCAACACTATGAAAATTATTTTTTTCACTTGTCTTTGTTTTTTTGTGTGGTGGGTTGATAATAATCTGGAGGAAATCCATTCATGTTACGCCATAATTCGTAACCGATAGAAACGGTATTTAGAAAGGCGATGCCACTAGCTCCGGCACCCACTTTTAATGCCTTTGGCCATGGATGCGCATTTTTATCAGGTGACACCAAAACCCGATATTTTCCATTCTCGCTTATAAAATTATCAATAGCGACAATCTTCCCTGTATAAGTTCCATAACTGATATTTGGCCAACCAGAAAAAATCACAGCAGGCCAACCATCAAATTGCACTTGTACTTTTTGTCCGGTTGTGAGAAGTGGTAAGTCAACCGGTGCAATGTACATTTCAACAGCTAAATCATAGTTCGCAGGCATTATGGTAACAAGCGGTTCTCCTTCTTTAATATTCTCTCCGATACCTGATTGAACGGCCTTGGTAATATAACCATCTTGTGGAGCTTTGATATAATACATGCCATTACGAAGCGTGTAATTCATCACTTGGTTTTGGAGTTTTGTAACAGTCATTTCTCCATCGTACATATTTCCAACAGCGGTAAACTTTTCCGAGGAAGCCTTTGCAAGTTTATCTTGATATTCTGATTCAATGGTGGTAAGCTCTACTTTAGCATTAACAACTTCATTAAGCGTAGTCATCCATTTATTTTCCTGAGCCATCATTTTTGTTAAGGCCTCTTGCATTTTTATTTTACGCGCTTCTAAATCTGTCAGCGATTTCAATC
Organism: Bacteroidota bacterium; assembly: GCA_046073825.1. Lineage (GTDB taxonomy): Bacteria > Bacteroidota > Bacteroidia > AKYH767-A > OLB10 > CAINEC01. Next base: position 1,025 of record JBJTMY010000146.1, on the reverse strand, counting down.
CTTGCTTATACAAATCTTGCATTCGCTCGTATTGCTCCTTTGCAATTTTATAATTTAGTTTTTCAGCTTCGAGTGTTACACTATCAGTAGCTACTTTTAAATAAGCTTGTTTTAATTTATTAGATGCCTGTTCGAGCTTAAGCGATTGTGTTTGGGTGATCGCATCAATTTGTAAATCGAGTGCTTGCACTTTATCCATGTAGGATAGAACCGCCATTTCTTTTGATTTAAGCTGTTCACCCGTTCGGGTTACTAAGGATGTATCAAGATAATCTTCTTTTATTTCCGATAGATATAAGATCGTATCTCCTTTTTTAACAAAATCACCTTCTTTCACAAACCACTTTTCAATTTTACCCGGTATGTTACTTTGAATGGTTTGTGGTCGTTGATCGGGACGAAGTGCAGTTACATTTCCCATAGAACGAATATTTTGCGTCCAAGGTAAAAGCATAAAGACAATAAACAAACCTAGAAAGCAATAGGCTAATTTTGAAATCACGGATTTGTATTTTTTACTTTCAATCAGCTTTATTGAACTAAATGAATGATCCGTTAGTATTTTATTTTTAGGTGATATATTAAGCATGATGTAAAGTACCTGATGACATTAAATAGACCTGATCTGTCTTACTTAAAAAGTAAGAGTCGTTAGTAACACAAATGATAGTAGAAGCTACTTGAGAAGAAAATAAGTAATCAATAATTTCTTTTTTCTCTTTCTCTATCAAATTATCAAAACAATCTTCGAGTAAAAGAAGCTTTGGTCGATGAACTAACGCTCTTGCCAACAATAATTTCTGAATGCTGCTTTTAGGAAATAACTGCCCTTCGTTATATATTTTGGTATTTAACCCTTCTGGAAGACTTCTAATAAAATCAGTTAAACACAATTTATCCAATATTTCTAAAACATCAGTCATTGCTATTCCATCACGCCCCATCGTAATATTATCTACGATAGAGGCATTAAACAATTCATCTCCGTTAATGCATGTCCCAATTACTTGACGAAGTGTATTTAA
>JBJTMY010000145.1:0-3131 GCA_046073825.1 Bacteroidota bacterium | reverse complement strand
TAACAATGTCATCTGCATTTATTGGATGTACGAGCAATTATTGCGACACATTAACGGTTGACTCATTAGGAAATATTATTTATAAAGGCATTAATACTGGATTTACGTTACAGACCACTACCCCAACTATTCTAACTGGATTAGAAAATACTACTACATCAAACAGTATTCAACTACAACCAAACCCTGCGAAGAATAGCATTACACTTTCTGGTAACAGTAATGAACTTAAAAACTATGTTTTATTAAATGCAGTAGGTCAGCAAGTAGAAGCAGGTTCATTTAGCAATTTAATTTACACGATTGATATTAGTAAATTAGAACAAGGAGTTTACTTTTTGAAAATCAGAGATGATAAAGGAAATAGTTTCAACCAAAAATTCCTAAAGAATTAAGGTCTGATAATTTTAAATGTGTTTTGATGAACGCCTGATTGTACATTTATCAAATATAAACCTGATTTATAATTAGCGAAGCTCATCGAATAAGGCAATGAAACACTTTGCTTTTCGATTAATTGTCCGTTGGAAGAATATACTTGAATAATTATATTACCTGCTGTTCCCTTTAGTAAATAATCATTAGGAGATAAAGGTTGTAATGAAACCCACTCGTTAGTTAAATTATTTAATCCTTGCGTAGATGAATTGCAGGAATAGTTTCTGAAGAATTTCCATATTTCAGCAGAGGCATTAATATCCATATTTATAGTACCGAGTCCGCCCAATAAACTAGATGTACCTGGCCACTGATGACCTCCACTATTTACTTTTATCAACGCTACTTTATTATTATTCTGACAAGGAGAATAATCATATAAATCGGCCGATGAAAAATCTAGTAAACTTGTATTTGGAAATGGTGTAATGACAGGACTTGCATTACAGGCATTGAAGTTTTTCCAAAAATTTATTACATCATCCACAGATTTATTTCCTAGGCTACCGTTGAAGCTTACTATATTGTCAGAAGTTCCATGAATTTGCATAATAGGCAAATGAAAAGATGGAGAACAAGTATTATATACACTATCCGTCATAGTACCCGAAACAGAAGCTATTGCGGCGAAGCAATGAGATGATTTACAAGCGAGCATATGACTCATAAATCCACCTGCAGAAAACCCACAACTATAAATTCTATTTTGATCAATGGAATAATTCACGCTTATTGTATCGATTAATGCTTGGATAAAACCAATATCATTTGCTGTAGAGGCTCCTGGAAGATTAGCATTAATATTCCAAGAGTTTGAAATCCCTTCGGGATAAACTAAAATAAATCCAGCGGTATCAGCAACAGCATTAAAATTACTTACATTCATTATAGCCTGTCCAGATTGTGTTAAACCATGTAAAACAAATACTAGAGGTACTGGATTGCCGGAAGTATAGCTTGCCGGAGTATAAACAATAAAAGAACGATTTTGACCTTCGAAAATAAAAGATGAATTTGTTTGTGCTTTTGTGTTGAAACAAAACAACAGCAATAAAAAACTTAAAAAAAGGACTTGTTTTTTCATAAAATAGTTAATTTAGATTTTAAAGATAAAAAAATTATGAAACCTGCAATCTTACTTGCTTCTACAATGATCCCAATGGTGATGGGATTTATTTGGTACAACGAAAAAACATTTGGTAAAATATGGATGAATGAGACAGGTATGACAAAAGAGAAGGCCAAAGAAGCTAACATGATAAAGACATTTGGATTTACTGTATTGTTTAGTCTTATGGTATCAATTACGCTTTATCAAATTGTCATACATCAAAGTGCTTTGCAATCACTCGTTATGGGCGATCAAACATCCGAAACACAAGCATGGTTAAAGGCCGCGCTTTCCAAATATGGTAATAACTTCAGAACCTTTAAGCATGGTATGATGCACGGATTTATGACAGGATTATTTTTAGTTTTGCCTGTAGTTGGTGTAGGTAGTCAGTTTGAAATGAAAAGCTGGAAATATATTTTTATTACAGCTGGATATTGGATTGTATCAATGATGGTAATGGGTGGTATTATTTGCCAATGGGGATAACTATCCTTTTGCAAAATTTTCTTTTCTCCATGAAATATCGGAGATAAATCCGAAAGCAGAACTAAAATGATAAACTGTCCAAAGGGAAATTCCAATAAATTTAAATGCATCTTCTACGAAAGCATCGTGCTCACCAGTTGGAAGATTAAATTCATCCACAAGTATTGATAAACCGAAAAAGCCCATTGCTGCAACTCCAACAATATATGGGGTAGTAAAAAGTGCAACTCTACACACAGTAGATATAATTATAATACAAGATAAATAAAACAAGTAGATGAATTCTTCTGGAACATAAATAATTCCGCTAAAAGCTTTTTCATGAAATTGATACGTATCATCCAAACAAAGTATTGCAGTTAACAATCCAAATAACAAAGTCATAAGAGCAGCCCTACGTTGAACAGTGTTTCGAAACAAATGATAGGAGGAGAACAACATAATAGCAGCAGTGGCACTCCACAAAATAATTCCAAAGTTTGACAGAGCCCCAGTATAGGCAGGTCCCTTTAGAATGGTTGCCGTATCCCGAGTAAGATTTGATGGTAATACATTTTTATAGATAGCTAATTCGAAAGTAAAAATCAAAACCAGAGAACTAATTAATAAGGTAACAAAGAGCAAGAACCAATTATTTTTTAATTGATTCATCAATCCAGAAATAATATTCATAGACAGGTAACGAGTGTTTTAAAAGTAAGAATGGTAACAAGGCAAAAGTACTTTTGTATATCCGTTTTCAGGAAAGTAAACCAAATGATTTCAAACAATTAAATGTTAAGAACACCAAAACATATAGAAATAAGTATACAATCATCAAACTTGAAATCAATTGCACTATTAAATCTATTTTTAAACGACTAATAATCAACTTTTTAAATTTCAATGAATAGAACTTTAAAAATATCATCTGAAAATTTTGCTAAAAATACTTGAAATACTATATTTGCACCCCCGCAATGAATGTAATATATCGTTGGGAAACGGTTCGGTAGTTCAGCTGGTTAGAATACATGCCTGTCACGCATGGGGTCGCGGGTTCGAGTCCCGTCCGGACCGCTTGATGACCAAAATAACGGTCAAAGCGAAAAAG
>JBJTMY010000144.1:0-2625 GCA_046073825.1 Bacteroidota bacterium | reverse complement strand
ACGCGACGTTCCAGTAGCAACACCGCCGGTAATTCCATAAACATAAGATCCTGGTCCTGTACCAGCAGTATATAAATCGTTATTATTAGAAACTAAACTTACGTAGTTTCCAACAGTAGATGAATAACTCAAAGCAATCGTGGTAAATCTTGTTGTAGCACTAGTGTTTCCAGCTTGAGTATTAGAAAAGATATTGTTTCGAATATTTACAGGAGCTACCGCTGCTGAATTAATGGATAAGCAGGTAGATGTTTGAGTTCCTGCGGCGGCACCGGGTAAAGTACCCTGCATGTAAACTGTGTTGTGATATACATTTACTTGTGCTGTTCCGCCTCCTAGCGCAATTCCAGTACAATAATCGCCTGATGTACCATTACTGGCTACTCCATAAATCATATTGTTTGCAATCAGTGAGCTGCCTGAAATAGTATTACCAAGGCCAATCCCAATGGCCGAAAATGTGTTGCTATGATTAACAGTTCCAATGGTGTTGTTGGTAATTGTAACGTTAGACACGCAATCCGCAATTCCTGTATTGGTAGCGGTAAAACCATTCACTGCTCCAAAACCGACGTTAATACCGACTGCATCTTGTGAGGTAACAGCATTGATAACATTTCCAACTGTATTGCCCGAAATAGTTACGTTATTAGTAGCGGCAACATAAATACCTGTTTCCCCAATATTGTTTGGTGCAGGAGTATTGATGTAGTTTTGACTAATCAAAAGGTTTTGATTTTTATTCGTTGCACTTGCACCAACTGCATATATTCCAAACTGACAAGCACGAATATCATTATTGATGAAACTGATATTGTCATTGTTTGTTCCACCATTTCCAATACTTGAAGATCCAGCACCAAGACCTACAATGGTAGAGCTTACTGAAGTTCCAGATCCAACGATGATACAGTTTTTAACCGTGCAATTGGTAACAGGATCTCCAGCAGGGGTAGTAGAAAGCCATATTACTGCGGATGTATTGGTAGGACTTATATTGGTAAATGTCAAGTTGCGAGAAGCAGCAGATAATGGACAGATACTATTGGAAGTTGAGCCACTTGAGCCATCAATAGTAACATTATCAGCTCCATTTATTTGTATAAGTGACGTTGTTGATGAACCAATAATACTAGTAGTTCCGGTAGGTTTAATAATCAATGATCCGGTGCCTTGAAGTGCATTAATGATAATTGGGAAAGTTTCTGAAGGATAACTTGCATCCGTTAAACTCAAGGTTACAGTACCATTTAAACAGGCAGTATTTACCGTGGCAATTGCAGCAGTGAGTGTTGGGTATGTTCCACCAACTCCCACGCTGTACGTACCTGATAATGTGGGTACATTTACGTATTTACTTGGATTAGTAGGAGGTGTTGCTGCAGTAGGAGGATTGGCTGTAAAACCAGCTGCACCTGCCGCTGGGTAACAACCTATATTAGGACTGTTTAAGTTGTCTTGTGCTACTACATAATAGGAAATCGTATCACCTACCACTGATCCAGTTCCAATCGTAAAATTATAGGTAGTGCCTGATACCCATGTGCCGGTAACCCCTGTATAAGAACCTGAATTAACTTTAAAGTAAGCGACAGGCAATCCAGTGCCTGAATGAGGGGTGCTCGATACATCGGTTATGGTAACAGTAAGTGTTTTTGAACCGGGAGTACAAGAATTTGTTATTGGTGTATAGTTAATAACAGGAGGAATTAAATCTAATGGCACAGCATCAAATTCATCAGCCCCAATATCGGTAATAACACCTCCTCCATTTGTAGAACCCGTTGGGCCAGGTCGAGTATCATTATCAAAATCATTGGTAATAACAGAGATTGGAGTTCCGCCTGATTCCAATTGGGTAGGAATAGCACCATAATTTAGGTGTAAGTCACCTGTTGCAGTATTAACAAATGGTACAGATTGCGAAGAAAGAGAATTTAAATCGCCGCCTGATGCTGTTTGCCATCCTGAAATAGTCTGAGCTGAAGTCCAATATCCAACAGTTCCTGAAGCTGCATTAAGCACATTGTAATTAGAAGCGTTTGCACTCCAACCAGTAGCACTTGCTGTTGCGTTATAGTTGTTTGCAATAGCATAATGACTACCAGTTCCACCAGTTCGTGTGTTGTTAAATATATTATTTTTTAAGTCTAATGTAATTGTTCTTGCAGTACCAGTAAGATCACCTCTATTGAAACAGAATGACGGAAGTGCTCCACTGGTAACCGTTCCTTCAATATTAACAGTGTTGTTATATATTTTATCAGAAGGATCAGGAGTTGATCCGTGATTCGCAAGAATCCCGACAAAAACAGTATTGGTAGATTGCCCGTTTCCTAATGAAATCATATTGTTTGCAACCATTGTTACATAATTACCAGATCTGATTAAAATACCTGCAACAATCGGTGGTGCAGTTGCGGTTGTGCCGATTGTTAGATTGCTCAATCCAAAAATTTTATTTCTTGTAATTGTTGTGGTTAGCGTGGTTGTTTGAGTAGAATTAGCTGATGAAATACCTGTGACAATAATATTGGTGGTTGCTGTGGTATTAATATTTGAAATATTGCTTATAGTGTTCTGAGAAATAGTACATCCTAAAGAAGAACTATGATGAATTCCTAT
>JBJTMY010000143.1:0-4356 GCA_046073825.1 Bacteroidota bacterium | reverse complement strand
TGTTTGAAAAAGTAAATATTAGTTAACTCCTTTAATAATTTCTATTCCACTTGAAGTTCCTATTCTGGTGGCACCTGCTTCAATAAATGCTTTGGCTTGCTCATAGGTTTTTATTCCGCCACTTGCTTTAATATGAATATGTTTAGGTAATGATTTTCGCATTAATGTAACTGCTTCAATTGTAGCATGTTTTTCAGCATAACCAGTTGATGTTTTTACAAAATTTACACCAGCATCTGCACATATTTTACATGCTTCAATAATTTGCTCATCAGTTAAAATACCTGATTCAATAATAACTTTTACAATGCTTCCTCTATCAAAACAAATTTCATTTAAAAAGCATAATTCATTTAAAACAAAATTGGTATTGCCATTTATTAAATCACCAATATTCATCACAATATCTAATTCATCAGCGCCGCTATTAACAGCCATTTCAACTTCTGTTGCTTTAGCTTGGGTATGATTATACCCAAACGGAAAACCAATTACTGTACAAACTTTTATACCTGATTTTTCTGTTTCGGCTTTTGCTAAATCAACATAACTTGGCGGAATGCATACCGCTGCAAACCTATGCTGATTAGCTTCTTCACAAAGTTTTTTGATTTGTTCAATTGTGGCAGTTGGTTTTAATAAGGTATGGTCGATATATCTTGCTAAAAGAGATGATGTCATAAAAAATTATGTTTTAAAAGAATCGTAAAGATAGTGTTGAATCTAGTTTGATTGAATACCAATATTAACGCCGAGTTGTAAGGATGGACTAAAACCTATTTCTCCAGGTGCTAAACTCCACTTAGAATAGATGTTAGAATTGTTAGCATTGAAACTTTTCAAGAATCGGATTCTCATTCCTGCACCACAATAAAATTCACAAATAAATCTTTTTGATTCAAATTTTTTTCCTTCACTCCACTGTAAACAAAAGGAATTATAATAGTCATACTCATTGTACATTTTGGGATGAGGAGAATTTAAAGGAGTGGTTGAAATTCCATAATTTTCTCGTTCAAAATATTTATAAAAAAAATTGAATGTAGTAGTATGTGGATTCTTACTAGAGCTATACATTTTATACCCAACACCTATTTTTCGAGCATATTCTAAATATCCTAAACCCAATCTATGAACCCAATAAAAATCTGCTAACGAGTAGTCGGCATGATAATATGAACCAAATATTTCAACACTTTTATTTTTTGTTATTTTCTTCTCTAAATAAATTCTGCATTCATATTCTGTAAATAATTGTATTGGGTTTATTTTAAAAGCCCAACCATTTTTCATTGAAAAATGATATGGAATAGAATCTTGTTTGTTCAATTTATTTGCTTGGCAAAATGCAGATAAACCAATGAAACTAAAAAGCAATATCAATAAAGATTTTTTCATCATTCTTGTTTTTTTATTTCATTCCACATAGCATCCATTTCGGTTAAAGTCATTTCGGCTAAATTCTTACCAGCCTTATTGGCTGCGGTTTCCATCTTACTAAATCGGTTAATGAATTTTCGATTAGTTCGTTCTAATGCGGTTTCTGAATCAACACCAATAAATCGGGCATAGTTAATAAATGAAAACAAAACATCGCCCATTTCATTTTCCATTTCGTCAATATTATTGTTGACTACAGCCTCTTTCAGCTCAGCAATTTCCTCTTCAATTTTATCCCATACTTGTTCTCGGGTATCCCATTCAAAACCAACTTGTTTTGCTTTTTCCTGGATTCTATGAGCTTTTACCATAGCTGGTAAACCCTTTGGAACACCTCCTAATACAGATTTATTTCCTTCCTTTAATTTTATTTGTTCCCAGTTTTTTTTCACTTCATTTTCATCATTCACTTTTACATCGGCATAAATATGCGGATGACGTACAATTAATTTTTCACATAATTGATTAATCATTTCAGCCACCGAAAATTTATTTTCTTCCTTTGCAATTCGTGAGTAAAAAACAAGATGCAATAACACATCGCCTAATTCCTTTTTTATATTTTCCCAATCTTCATCCAATATGGCATCGGTTAATTCATACATCTCTTCAATGGTAAGCGTACGAAGCGTTTGAATGGTTTGCTTTTTATCCCAAGGACATTTTTCTCTTAACTCATCCATGATGATTAGCAATCTATCAAAAGCTATTTGTGCATCTGTCATAAAACTAAATTTAAAGCGAACATAATAAAAGTTGAGTTCTTTCGATAAAACACTTTATTTTGTATTTCATGAAAACAAAAATTTTGTTACTATTTTTTATCGGATGCTTTTCATTTTCAAAAGCACAGGAAATAAAAATTTATAAAGATTTTGCTTTTGATAAAAATATCAAAACAGCAAAATTCAAATTGAATGATTTGTTTTTATCTGAACCCATTATTGGCTTAAATGGCAGCGATGAATTGATTTTATCTTTTGATGATTTATCGGAAGAAACTCGAAATTTATCATATTCATTTCAGCTTTGTAATGCTGACTGGACGCCTAATACAGAATTATCAACTATGGATTATTTACAAGGCTTTGCTGATAATCCGATGTTAGATTATAAGCGTTCGTTCAATACATCTCAATTATATACACACTTTAATTTAAAACTACCCAATGAAAATATTCGTTTCAAAAAATCAGGTAATTATGTAGTGATTATTAAAGATAATAATTCATCTGAAATTGTTTTAACCAAACGATTTATGGTGAATGATAACAAAGCGGTGATTACTGGCACATCACTTCGCCCACGAAATGTTGAACTTTCCAACACCAATCAACAATTAGATATTCAGGTTGATTGCAAAGGAATAAATACCAGCAATCCGTTTGAAGAAATTAAAGTGGTGATACTGCAAAACAATAGATGGGACAATGCTTTGACGGGTATTCAGCCGAACTTTGTTCAAGATAATATATTGAAATATAATAGTGATGTTGATTTACTTTTTCCTGCTATGAAAGAGTTCAGAAAAATTGATATTCGTACTACACGATTGCGTACTGCAAGAATTGATAAAATTGATAATGATAGCACCATTTCTAAATTTTATGTTTCTGCCGAACCACTTCGTTCGTTTAAAAGTTATTACTATGAAAAAGACTGGAATGGTGATTATATAGTTGAAAAACAAGAAGCCGTAAACCAAGATGTAGAAGCTGATTATGTGTGGGTGAATTGGAAAATGCCTTTTTCAACTCGGTTAGTTGGAGGTGATTTTTATATCTGTGGAAGAATTACAAACTGGGATACTATTCCTGAATTTAAAATGAACTACAATTTCAAAACGAATGCGTATGAAGCTAAAGCCCTTTTAAAACAAGGTTTTTATGAATATCAAATTGGTTATTTCGAACCTGAAAATAAAAAATTTGATATGACTCCTGCTGAAGGAAATTGGTATGAAACAGAAAATCAATATACTATTTTGGTTTATTACAAACCCTTTGCAGGTCGCTATGACCAACTAATTGGTGTTACTACAATTCGAACGATGAAATGATTTTAGATACTTAAAAAATATTAATTTTGAAATCAAAATAACTGAAAGTTATGACTCAAATTATAGTAGAGATTAAAGACAACAAAGTTCCATTTTTTATGGAGTTGTTAAAAAGTTTTGATTTTGTAAAAAAATCAAATATTGAAATAACCGATAAACACAATTTGAAATCTGATATTTTAAGCGGATTAAAAGAATCTGTGGAAGAAGTTAAATTGATAAGAGCAGGGAAATTAAAGGGCATAAATGCAAAAGATTTATTAAATGAGCTTTAATATTATTGCATCGCCACGATTTAAAAAAGAGATAAAAAAGTTAAGCAAAAAATATCCTTCATTAAAAAATGAATTTGCTCAACTGCTTATAAACCTTGAATTAAAGCCAACGCTGGGCACAAATATTGGCGACAATTGTTTTAAAATAAGATTAAGTATTGCTTCAAAAAACAAAGGTAAAAGTGGCGGAGCAAGAGTTATTACCTATGTTGTAATTGTTGAAAAAGTAATTTATTTACTTACTATTTATGACAAATCCGAACAAGAAAACATTAGTGATATTGAATTAAAAAACATTGTTAAGAACATTTAGCAATGCGCTTCTTCAAATCAAATATTTCGTTTTTTATTACTTTTTTGCTTTCAGCATTTTTGATTTTTATTTTTAGAAATGATGTATTCATCTGGGATAATATTGTGATTCCATCAGCTACAGCAAGTTTTTTCTATTACAAAGGATTTCATATTTTTTCACTAGGAAACTTTTTAGATTGTGGTCATCCGCCGCTTATAAGTTTGTATTTAGCTTTTTGTTGGAAAATATTGGGTAGAAATTTATTGGTGAGTCATATAGCTCAATTA
>JBJTMY010000142.1:0-9498 GCA_046073825.1 Bacteroidota bacterium | reverse complement strand
GTTACTCCATAAGTAACTCACACCTGTATTGCCAGCATCTAACGTTACATTCGTTCCTTGGCAAGCAATTGCATTTACTGCATTGGATGAAAGGTTACTTCCACTTTCTATAACTGTTGCAGCAGCAGTGCCTTGACATCCGGCGGCATTCGTTACTACAACCTGATAAACGCCTGGTGCTGAAACCACAATTGACTGTGTTGCTTCACCCGTTGGAGACCAATCGTAGCTCATACCTGGATTACCAGCATCCAACACTACACTAAAACCTGTACAGAAAAATGCATTGGCCAATGTTACAACAGGCTTTGAAACCAAATTGACATTTACAGTATCTTTATTTACACAACCTGCGGCAGAAGTAACAGTCACTATATAAGAAGTATTTACTGTTGGATTAACATATACTGTCGAAGCTGTAGAACCATTAAATTGCCAATAATAAGTATTGCCTCCGCTCGCTGTTAATGTAGCTGTTACTCCCTCACAAATTGTTTGATCGGGACCTGCATTAGCTAACGGCAAGGCATTAACATTCACTTTTACGGTGTCTTTTGCTGTACATCCATTTGAAGAAGTCACAGTTACAACATAGTTGGTAGTTGTTGCAGGATTAACCGTTACTGATGCTCCTGTTAAGCCACCTGGAGTCCATGAATACGTTCCTCCTCCAGTTGCATTAAGATTTACTATACTACCAGCACATAAATTTTTATCAGCACCCGCGTTTGCATTTGGTAAAGCCATAACCGTTATACGAGCACTATCACGCGCTGTACAACCAGCAGCATTTGTAACTGTAACATAATACATGGTATTATTGGTTGGAGCTACCGTAATGCTCGCATTGGTAGATCCTCCTGGCGACCATAAGTAGGATGTACCTCCCGTTGCTGTTAATGTAGTAGATGTTCCAAGACATACATTTACATTACTTCCTGCATCTGCATTAGGTAATGAATTTATTGTAACTGTTCCTCTTAATGTATCTGTACAGCCATGCGAAGTTGTAGCGATTAACGACACTGTATAGGTTCCAGCTGTTGGATAAGAGGATGAAGGGTTGGCAGCGGATGATGTTTGTCCATTGCCAAAATTCCAACTCCAAGAATTGATTGCTCCGTTTGTTGTAGTACTTGAATTGACAAATGCAATTGTAGATCCAGCACAAGCCGATGTAATTGTTGGTGTAAATACAACTTGAGGTTTTGGAAACACCACCACTTGATCCATTATTGAATCAAGACAACCACCTGCAGTTCCCACTGTCAAAGTAACGTTATAGGTGCCAGGTGAAGCATACGTGTGCGATGGATGTTGAATCGATGAAGTTGTCCCATCACCAAAGTTCCATGACCAGTAATTTACTACCCCCATTCCTGTTGTTGAATTATCATGAAAGGATACTGCAGTACCATTACAAGCGTTTACATGGGTAAATAATGCCTTTGGTAATGGATATACATTTACCGTATCGTTTAATGATGCTGTACAACCTGCAGTAGTAGTTAATGTTAATGATATTGGATAAGTTCCTGATGATAAATAATAGTGTAATGGATTTTGTTGGTAGGAAACATTTCCATCACCTAAATCCCAAGACCATGAATTAATTGTATCCCCATTGACGGATGAAACATCTGTAAATTGAACAGGAGTATTGATGCACACATCATAAGGCGTAAAGTTGGGAACAGGTAATGGATGTACATTTAATGTATGCATCACAGTTCCGCTACAACCGTTAACATCAGTAATAGTTACGGTATAAACTCCAGATGTTGAAGCTGTAATACTAGATCCTGTAGAACCATTACTCCACAAATAGGAACTTCCTGCATATCCTGCATTAATTGTAGCAGTTTGTCCTTGACAGATAGATATTGCAGTGTTATTACTGATGGTTTGTCCACCAACAGTTACTTGTGTTGATGCAACAGCAGAACAGCCATATTGATTAGTAACTGTAACTGTATATATTCCTTGATTATTCACAGAAATTGTTTGAGATGTTGCTCCCGTACTCCATAACCAAGTTGATCCAGTTCCTGCATTTAAAGTAGCACTTACACCTGAGCAAATGAAAACAGCGGGTTGCAAATTTATTGTAGGATTAGGTCGCACGGTAACATTTACGAAACCTGTTCCTTGACATCCATTTGAATCAACTACATTCACTGCATAAGATGTGGATGTACTTGGTGATACGGTTATTGTTGAAGAAGTACTTCCTGATGGATTCCAGTAATAAGTTAATCCACCATTAGCAATTAATGTTGCTGATTGGCCTAAACAAATTGTTTGGTTAGCACTTACCGTTGGTACTGGCAATTGATTTACGCGAATACGCACTGTGTCTTTTGCTGTACAACCATTAGCATCGGTTACCACAACAACATAATTGGTAGTATTGGATGGGGATACACTAACTGGATTCCCTGTAATTCCACCAGGTGTCCATGAATAAGATGTGCCTCCTGTAGCAGAAAGGTTAACACTACTACCTAAACAAACAGTCTGATCAGGACCTGCATTAGCTACCGGAGGCAGGTTAATAAATACAGGTTGAACAATTGTGTCAAAACAACCAAAAGTATTCATTGCAATTAAGGACACATTATAAGTTCCACTTGATGTATAACTATGTGTTGGATTGGTCATAGTAGAAGTTGATCCATCACCAAAGTTCCAAGTGTAAGACGTAGGACTTCCTGTTGAAGTATTTGTAAATGAAATTGGAGTATTTAAACAGTTACTTCCTGTATGTGTAAAGTTGGCTACCGGTTGCGGATGTACGACAAATGGCTTCGTTAACGTATCACCACATCCTAAACTATCAGTAACAATCAAAGTAGCCGAGTAATTTCCAGATGTTCCAACAACCAATGTAGGGTTTGTACTACTAGAAGTGTTTCCATTACTAAACGACCAGTTATTCGTTAATCCTGTTGGACTGCTCGTATTTATAAAATGAATTCCACTTCCAACACAAGCTGTATCAACAGTAAAAGCAGGAACTGGAACAGGAGCAATTTTTACAGGTTTTATGACTGTATCTAAACAGCCATAAATATTTTCAATAATTAAACTAACATTATAAGTACCAGCATTTGCATAGGTATGCGTTGGATTTTGATTACCAGAGGAAGTACCATCACCAAAGTTCCAATTCCAAGAATTAATTCCGCCCTGAGTGGAACTTTGATCTGTAAAACTAATGGTTGATCCTGCGCAGGCTCCGTTCCAAGTAAAATTAGCTGTTGGAATAAATGCACTAACTACATTTACGGTATCCGTAGAGGAACAGGTCCCATCGGAAACGGTTACAACATAAGTCCCAACAGGAACTGTTTGTGTAGCTTGTGTAAATCCATTGCTCCATAGGTAAGTATATGGACCAGTACCACCAGAAGCGCTTGCAGTAATTGTTGCTAAATCGCTACACGCTATGTATTGATCCGGACCTGCATCAACCACAATACCTGTTACAGTAATACAATAGGAATAGGTTTGAGAACCAATATAAGGACAAGCATCATCCCCTACTCGTAATGTAAAGCAATGTGGAGTGTTACTAATATCTGCTTGAGTAGGTGTCCAGCAAAAAGTACCTGTTGGATGTGCAGCTGTTGTTGAATTAAATGTTGCACCTTGAATTGCATTATTATAAAATACAGAAAGATGTTGACCAGCATTTGGGTCGTTGGAGAAAATATTAAAACATGTTGGCGTATTTGCACATACTGTCATGTCGAAATTGTTTGTACCATTAATACCTGATAGATTCGGTAAATCATTCGAACAATTAAGAACGGTCACCTGAATATCACGAACAACAGAACCGATTAAAACGCCATGGCGATATTCTTTCACAAGGACAGCCATTACGGTTACTTGAAGTTGCGTTGGAGTAAAACAAACGTCTCCAGTTGCGTTATTAAATTGTAAAGAAGGACTAGAAGCTAAAGGATTTGCTGCGTTATACGGAGCCATGTATGAAACGGCAGCACTTGCTGATTGTTGAGGATTGACCAAAGAATAAACTAACGAATCACCGTCAGCGTCGATTGCACCATGATTAAAGCATAATTGTTGACCCAGGCAGGCGAACGGAACCGGCTTATTGGAGAAAGTTGGTGAACTGTTGCAAGTAGAAGCAACATTATTTAAGTTGGCATAAATGTAAAATGTGTTAGAACCTGGATTTGTAATGGTAGTAATCGCAGCGTTTCGGCAACATAAGGAATATGAAAATTGCCAATCTGTGCATTGCATCGGTAGCGTAATAATTCCCTCATATACCCATTCCTGAATTCCTGTAAAGGTTCCCCCATTACAGGTTGTTGTGGCGGTTGGACATAAATACGTTACTTGTTGACCAGTACCCGCTATTGGATATGCTGTTACACCAAGCGCCTGATTACAACTCGCCGATCGTACATTGATGTACACATTGGCTGGCGCCGAAATTCCAATACAATCACGATAAAAGGATAATCGTACTTTGTACGTATTACCTCCGAGGCATTGATAAGTTAGATCAGCTCCCATCGCATGACTCGCCACTGCCTGATGGCTTAAGCTCATGCCCACAAGGATTAGAAGTGAGGTGATCCAGATTTGTAGTTTTTGGCTCATAACAAACTCTTTTTCGTAAATGAGCCTCTTTTTGTTTCAAATATTCGAAATCAAACTCCATTTATTTCATCAAAAATCTTTCATACTAAAAATGAGTAGAAACCCCCAATTTCAAGTTGAATTTAGTCCATTAAAAAGTGTAAGAATTTATGTACTTCAATTTAAATTGATTTTGTTCTCTACCTCGTAAAAATGGAATGAAACAAGAAAAAATGCCACTCCATCAGAAATAATCAGATGTAAGAAACTTTAGTTTTATCAGCAATTTTTGATGTCATTATAAACAATCTTGAACTCCCCTTTTTGGGTAAAAAAGCTAAAAAACGATACAATTATTGAAAAACCTTACACATTAAATAGTAAGATTTTTTCGAATCAAAATAAAATTAAGCAATAATCCCTCTTATAAAAAGCTCTTTAAACCACACTGTAAAAGTCGATGGCTCTCGTTCCATCCAACCTTTTAATTCTTCTAAATTTACCCATCGATAGCTGTGTACTTCCTGCGGATTAATAATGGGATCATTATCGGAGGAACCAATAAGCACATAGTCCAGCTCATGTTCTGTAAGTCCATTGTCGAATTCAGCACGATAAATAAAATGTGTGTTTACCGATAAGGTAGCTGCCATTCCCATTTCTTCTGATAAACGGCGATTAGCCGCTTGCAAAACAGTTTCACCATATCGTGGGTGACTGCAACAGGCATTGGTCCAAAGACCAGGGGAATGATACTTTGACAAAGCGCGCTGTTGAAGTAATAATTCTCCTTTCGAATTAAAAATCAAAACAGAAAAAGCACGATGAAGTAACCCTTTCTGATGAGCTTCCATTTTCTCCATCAATCCGATGGCCTCATCGTGTTCATTAACTAGAATTACCATTTCATTTTCCATAGTACCTTAACAAAAGAATTTACAAAAAGATTTGATTTTTCATCAATTGTTCTTCTTAAATTTATTTAAATATCAAAATAAAGTAAACAATATAAAACACTAATAGTAAATATTATAAAGAAATTACTTAATGGAAAAATTAAATAATTCTTGATCTCCAAGAAACCCTTCTAATCGGTCACCAGCCTTTACTGGTCCCACCCCTTGTGGTGTTCCTGTATATATCAAGTCGCCGGTTTTTAAGGTGATAAAGCGGGAAACAAAAGCTATTACTTTATCAACCGAAAACACCATCTCGTTCGTATGTCCCTCCTGCACTTTTTGCCCATTAAGTTTCATTGAAAATGTCAAATCATTCACCGAACCAGCTTCCGCCAAAGGCAAAAAACGGCCAATCACAGCCGAGTGATCAAAAGCTTTCGCACGTTCCCAAGGAAGACCTTTCGATTTCAAAACTGATTGCAAATCGCGCGCAGTAAAATCGATACCCACTGAAATAGCATCATAATAACGATTGGCAAACTGCTCATCGATATGCTTACCGGCTTTGCAAATTTTCACTACCAGCTCTGTTTCATAATGAATATCATTAGAGAAATCAGGCAAATAAAAATCCTGATTATTAGTTAGCAAAGCCGTATCTGGCTTCAAAAAAATGACAGGCTCTTCCTCTACTGCATTGTTTAACTCCTTGGCGTGGGCGGCATAGTTCCTCCCTACACAAATAATTTTCATACTTAATTTATTAACTGATTATACTTTCGAACTCCTTTCACAAAATAATTCCATAAAATGCTACGCTGGTAAACACTAGTTGGCCAATTAAAACCACCTTTAGTTCGCTTTATTCTACCAGTAATCAAGCATCGATAAAATGCAAAATGGGCTTTTACGACAGCAAATGTGTCTTTAAAGTCTCCTTCCAACAAAAACTTAAAACCTGCCACTCCATCTAAAAATAAACGTATAAGAATAACCACTACTACTTTTGAAGCTGGAAGATTTTTATACATCATCATGAGATTATTGCGGAAATTATAATAGGTTTTCCGTGGATTGTTTTTTGGAAGTGTACCACCTCCAACATGAAACACTTCAGAAGATGGTACCACCATGACTTTTTGCCCGAGCAACTGCGCCCTCCAGCATAGGTCGATTTCTTCCATGTGTGCAAAGAAATTTTCGTCGAGACCACCTAACTGATGGTACAATTTTGCACGAATAAACATACAAGCTCCAGTAGCCCAAAATACTTCCTGAGCGTTATTATATTGACCAGTATCCTCTTCTAAAGAATTAAACAACCTTCCACGACAAAAAGGATAACCCATCCAATCAATATAACCACCACTCGCCCCTGCATATTCAAATTGAGCTGGCTGATAATAGGACTTTATTTTAGGCTGACAAATACCCACATCGTTGTGAGTATCCAAATAAGAAACAATAGGCTCCAACCAATTGGACGTAACCTCAACATCTGAATTCAATAGAACATAATATTCTGCTTCAATTTGAGAAAGCGCTTTATTATATCCTCCAGTGAACCCATAATTTTGATCTAACTGAATTATTTTAACCGAATCACCTAATGATTGTAAATAGGTTAATGATCCATCTGTTGAGGCGTTATCAGCCACATACACCTTGGCATAGTTTGGACTATACTGAATAACACTCGGCAGGAATTGTGTCAAGAATTTCTCCCCATTCCAGTTTAATATAACGATGGCTGTTTTAATAGCAGACATAATAACTGGTGCTTAATGAGGATTCTGAAATAACTGATCCGATTGATTTTGATAACTATTATTCGGATTAACTTTATCAAAATCATTTAATGTTTCGGTGCGCTTACGCAATTCCACTTTCCAATTAATATTCATGATTTCTCCTTTTGCATCGGAGTGCAATAATTCAAAATCGTTAGAAGCTAATTGCTTTGTATAAAACACAAACTTCTTATTCGTTTGATCTTTTAATTTGTAATACTGCCAAATTTCATACGGGTAAGATGTGGGTTCACTGTACTCCTTCGATATTTGATTAGGAGCGCCATACATTAAATACACGCGTCCACGTTCTGTGTAATACCCTTTCTTTCTTCCTGCCGAATATTCACTATTGACTAAATCGACTTGTTTTTTGTACTCATACCACGCAAGTGCAGGATTTGAGGGATTTCTTTTTATCCAAAAATCATAGACAAATTGTTGCAGCTGGCGAATATCGGCTGCGAGTAATCGATTATCTGCAAAATTATTTTCTACATTTGATGCAATCGGCCATAAGCACTTAATGTACTCGTATAAAGAATCGCGGTTAGTCATTGATGAAACAAATGTCCCTTCAATAGCCTTGAAGTTACTATCGGCAGACATAACAGTCGTGTGGCTACGTTGAAAAAATAAAGAACGAGACGCCAGCAGCTCATTATTACGATTACGAACTTCCATCATCAAGTCATAATTGCCTGAATTCAAATCAGTAATATCCATACTTGTTAATACTACATTTACAGGCTTAGCTGTTTGACGAAGCATCTTTGAATAACTGTCTAATACCTGATGTGACTCATGCGTTTCTAGTCGATAGTTTAATAAATAAGCATCGTTGCTAAGCACCTGAGAAGTATTATAAACCTCAGCATAGAACTTTAATTGGCTTTGATTTTTATCGTAAAAATTACTTACCTGTGGATACAAGTCATATCCGTTTTTATTCACTTTAGAAGGATTATTACTTGAAATATATTCTGATAACAATTCAATATCTGAAATAGATACGATAGTAGGATAGAAATCAACTTTTACCTTGTCTTTTAAAACATACGGTTTTGCTGTGGGATTATTTTTATCCTTAATGGTTAACTCTAAAATATAATTACCATTTGCCAAAGCCACTCTTTGCTGATCCGTAAAATCGAATACCAAGCGATTAGTATCTTCGGTTTCAGGACTCAACAAATTGTATTTATTAAAAGCTTTGATGGAATCTCCGAGATAAAACACCTGCGTTACTTCAATTGCAGCGCAAAATTTTCCTGAAGCCACTTTCGAAAAATGACAAGACTGACCGGTAACTTCAATGTAAGTTTCTACATAAGGACCATTGTCCGGATTATAAAATGCACACCAAGAAAACTTTGCCTGAAGTGACTTCGCCATTAGGGCGTTGTTTAACAGGAGTAAAAGAATTATAAATACGAATCGACGCATAACTAATTAATGAGCGTTAAAGTTAGGAAAATTAAACGTATTTTATTTTTGAAGTAAATCAATCAAAAAACGTTTTTATCAAAATAGAAAAGTAAAAATATAGGGAAACATACCCCCGATTTTTTAATAAATCGTCATTTGATTTCATTTGTTTATCAGACATTAATAAAAACACCAACAGCATTAACCTTTGGTAGTAGGTTGTTTATTTTAAAAAATATAGTACCATATTGAAAACTATGCTAGCTTAATTTTATTATTTTGTTTTTAGTATAAATAGAGACCAATAAACAAAATAAAATAGCCTTGATTGACTATTATATTGCATTGACAATTTTTGGCGGAGCTTGAAGACTATAAATAATACAAAAATCTAAGATGCAACGCATCAATGTCTTTAAATTTCATTGAAATTACAAAATCAGGCATTTGATTTATTAAAATAAAAAAGCTAGCCAAAAGGCTAGCTTTTTTATTCCTTGGCGGAGAGAGAGGATAACGAACCTATCCACTTAACTCGCTGTATAATAAGGTTTTAACTTCTTGTTTTTCCCTTGGAAACCCCCTTAGAAACCAAGCGTCCAAAAGGAGGGCTTGATTGTCCGTGTTGATTTCTTTTGGTTTCACAAAGATAATGAACCTAATGAAATTTTCATAGTATATGTTCAAATGTTCATTTATTCACTATTCACCGGGGTATGAATTGAATACTATCAATTTGCTTCAAGCCTAAATTTAATTTTGAG
>JBJTMY010000141.1:0-31448 GCA_046073825.1 Bacteroidota bacterium | reverse complement strand
TCTTTCAGGATGTGCCTCAACGAGAAGCGTTCCTGACGGCAAACACTTGCTTTGTAAAAATACGATTAAAACAGACAGACCTGAATTAAAAGAAAATTTTCTTGCTGTTATAAAGCAAAAACCCAATCGAAAAATCTTTGGATTTATTCGTTTCCATTTAAGTGTATACAATTTTGCTTTTAAAGGAAAAGAGACAAAATTTAACCATTGGTTAAAAACAGCGGTTGGAGAAGAACCTGTATTGGTTGACACCATGAAAGTTCGTAAATCACGAGAGCAACTTTTAACCTTACTGCAAAACAATGGTTATTTTAATGCAGAAGCTTCAGACTCTATAGAATATTATAAAAAAAAATCAATTGTCTATTATAATCTCTATGGTAAAACACCCTACACTTTCCGTAAGTTAAAATATGAGATAAAGGATTCTTTGGTCGAAGCAATCGTTTTACAACACGATATGCAAACAAATATTCACCTCGGTGATAATTACTCGGCTGGAACATTACAAAAAGAACGAGACCGTATAACTACTTTATTAAGAAATTCGGGCTTCGCAGCGTTTAATAGTCAGTACATACGATTTATTGTAGATACAGGATTCAAATCGAATAATGCAGAAGTCACCATGGTAATTTCTAATCCAAATCCTACAGAGGATCAGATTAAAAATGCTATTACTCCAAAGCATCTTTTAGGAATAAATAAAAAGATAAGCATTGATATGGATTATGAGCCTATCGATATTAATCGCGTAGCAGTAACTGATAGTGCTACCTATAATGATTATGTTTTTTATCCAAATCGAGACACTGTCTTTCTTTATAAATTCAATCGTTTAACTGATCATATTTATGTGCAGCCTAACTCATTATACTCTCAGGAAAATATTGACTTGACCTATCAGCGTTTGGCTGATTTAGGTGTGTTTCGCTTTGTAAATATTAAATACGACCAACTTGAGGGAACCGATAGTTTAGGAAGAAATTTGTATCACTGCAAAATAATGTTATCGCCACAACTTAGACAATCCTATAAATTCGAAGCAGAAGGCACCAACAGTGGTGGAAATCTAGGGATCTCCGGAAGTTTCGTATATCGAAATAAAAATGTTTTTAGAGGAGCTGAACTATTAGAGTTTAAAATTCGAGGGGGATTAGAAATTCAACGCTCATTAACTACACAAGAAAGTCAAGCCTACAAATTTGGCTTGTTTAACACTTTCGAATTTGGTCCTGAATTAAGCTTGAGCTTTCCAAGAGGATTATGGCCATTTACTATTCGTAATTCAAGAAAAGTAAGTAACCCAATTACCTCAGTATCGATCGGTTATAATGTGCAGAGCCGACCTGAATATTTTCGAAGACTTGCCAACTTATCTTATTACTATACCAAAAGGACTTCAAAATACAATCGTTTTTATTTTTATCCAGCAGAAATCAACTACTTAAAAGTTGACCTAGATACTGCATTTAATAGACAATTACTTTCTTATAACAATATCAATCTACTCAACTCTTATACAGATCAATTAATTATAAATGGGCGCTTTAGTTATTTGTACAACAACCAGATTGTAGGCAAGATCGGAAATTTCACATTCTTCCGATTTAATATTGAATTTGCAGGTAACACACTTTCCTTATTGCCAACAAGCACGTATAAAATTTCAGAAACAAATAGTCGACTGATTGGTAATGTTCGATATGCGCAATATGTAAGGCCCGATTTTGATTTCCGATATTACCTCAACTTTAATAAAACTTCTGCCCTTGTTACAAGGTTTGTATCGGGACTTGGCTATGCTTATGGAAATTCAACCTTAGTTCCGTTTGAAAAAGCTTTTTATGCGGGCGGCCCCAATGACATCAGAGCATGGAGATCGCGTTCGCTCGGTCCAGGATCTAATGTAACAACGGACCTTTTTCAACAGTTCGGAGAATTTAAAATTACTGGCAATGTTGAGTACCGATTTAATCTTTATAAATTTTTAAAAGGTGCGGTATTTACGGATGCTGGTAATATCTGGTTATTAAATGATGTTACAGATAAACCGGGCGCTACTGTAAGAATAAAAACGTTTGGCGATGAGATTGCCATTGGATCAGGAATTGGATTAAGAGGGGATTTTACCTTCTTCATATTTCGATTAGATGCTGCATTAAAAATGAAAGATCCATCAAAACCTATTGGCAGCAGATGGGTTGCAGGTCAAAACAACCTATCAGACTTGACGTTTAATTTTGGAATTGGGTATCCATTTTAAAATTATTGCATCATTGCATGATTATTTTTCGTTAGTTTTTCATTCAATCTTACAGCCTCAAATTTTAATTATATGTAAGATGTACGAAGGATAAAGATAAAAACCAAGAAGGATTTTATTGAAGATTATTCAAAATCTTACATGATTAAAATCTACTTTTTAGGCAGTTCTATCACATTGTAAGAATCAATCATTATTTTAAACATTGAAGGATATTGCAAGGGTATTTTTATCCCATCAAATATTTCAAACCAATGCATAAAATATTACTTGTTGACGACCGCCCTGAAAACCTTTATTCATTAGAAAACATCCTCGCTTGTGATAACAGGATACTATTAAAAGCTTCATCGGGAGAAGAGGCATTAAAGATTGCGTATAGTGAAGATCTTGCACTCATTTTATTGGATGTGCAAATGCCAGGAATGGATGGATTTGAAGTGGCGCACATGTTAAAGCAAACCAACAGAACGAAGAAAACCCCTATCCTATTTGTTACTGCCATCAGCAAGGAAAAGAAATACATGTTAAAAGGTTATCAAGAAGGCTGTATTGATTATTTATTTAAGCCTTTAGATATTGATATTACCCAAGCAAAAGTAAATACGCTCTTGAAATTACATGATCAACAGCGAGAACTCGAAATCAAAAATGCAGAGCTTGCAAAACTAAATCAAGAAAAGAATTACTTTCTCGGGGTGGCTTCACATGATTTAAGAAATCCAATTGGTAACATCATATCGTTAGTTCATATTTTAGAAGATGAATTAGGTAATATGTTATCAGACGACTTAAGAGAAATGTTACGAATGATGCATGATTCAGGAACAGATATGTTAGAATTACTGAATAATTTATTGGATGTATCAAAAATCGAATCAGGCAAAATGAATCTCAACTTAAAAAATGATTCAATTGCATGGATTATTCAGAAGTCGATAAATGATAATATTAGAACGGCGGATGCGAAATCTATCATTCTTGATTTTAACATCGCTGATAATGTACCTAATGTTTGTTTCGATAAAGTTCATTTGCAACAAGTATTAAATAATTTAATTTCGAATGCCATTAAATTTTCTTTCGGAAACACCCACGTAGAAATAAACGTAGCGAACAAGGGAAGTGAAGTGGTTATTTCGGTGAAAGACCAGGGACAAGGAATTCCTTCTAACGACATACACCGCGTATTTTTACCTTTTGCAAAAACAAGTGTAACAAGTACAAATGGAGAGAAAAGCACAGGATTAGGACTAACCATCGCGAAAAGAATTGTAGAAGCGCATGGTGGGAATATTTGGTTAAGTAGTGAAGTAGGAAAAGGAACTACCTTTTTCTTCAGTTTACCAATACAAGAAATGAAAAGAGAGTTAATACCTCTCGAAATCATTAAAAGATAGCTGTTTAATTTTAAAATAGGGCACTTGCAAAGGTGCTCTTTTTTTATGCTCTTTCTAGAATCATTGCATACCCCTGCCCTACGCCAATACACATGGTTACCATCGCATATTTTTTATTCCCTTCCGCCAATTGTAAAGATGCAGAAAGTGCAATTCGGGCACCACTCATCCCCAATGGATGACCTAACGCTATCGCACCTCCGTTCGGATTAATTCTTGAATCATTGTCATTCAAACCCCAACTACGAATGCACGCTAAACTTTGAGCAGCAAACGCTTCATTCAATTCAATAATATCCATATCGGCCCAAGTGAGACCGGCATTTTTAAGCGCTTTGTTTGCTGCCTCAACTGGTCCGATGCCCATGATACGTGGTTCTACTCCCGCAATTCCAATTGAAACAATTCTGCTTAATGGCTTAAGATTATTTTTCTTCAATCCATCTTCTGAAGCTAATAAAAGTGCTGCCGCCCCATCATTCAAGCCACTGGCATTTCCAGCTGTAACGGTACCGTCTTTACGAAAACTAGGTTTCAACTTCGACAATCCCTCTAAAGAAGTTTTAGGCTTAATAAATTCATCCTGTGTAAAAAGTATAGAATCCCCTTTTCTCTGAGGAATTTCGACAGCTACGATTTCATTTTCAAACTTACCAGCTAGCTGAGCTTCGGCTGCCTTTTGTTGTGAATGTAATGCAAACTGATCTTGGTCTTCCCTTGAAATGCTATCACGTACAGCTAAATTCTCAGCTGTTTCACCCATCGCATCTACACCATACTTCTCTTTCATTTGTGGATTTACAAATCTCCATCCGAAACTAGAATCGAACATTTGTGCATCACGTCCATACGGCGTTGATGTTTTAGAAATCACCCATGGTCCACGTGTCATTTGCTCAACACCTCCGGCTATCATCAAATCAGCTTCTCCAACCATTATTGATCGACCAGCAGCAGCAATAGCCGACAATCCTGAAGCACATAATCGATTGACTGTTTCACCTGGAATGGTTACAGGCAATCCTGCTAGCAATGTAGCCATGCGGGCCACATTGCGATTGTCTTCACCTGCTTGATTAGCGCAACCCAATATAACGTCACCTATAGCCGTTAAATCAATCCCTTGATTTTTTTCTACCAACTTACGTAAAACTAGGGCAGCCAAATCATCAGCCCGAACAGGAGACAATGTTCCACCAAAATTACCAATCGGTGTACGAACACCATTTACGATATATGCATTTTTTATCATATTACTTTTCATTTGGAAACCATTCTTTTGAAGATCGATAAACCACCCCTTTAAATAGTGCTACTGTTTTCTCTTCTTCGTTGGAAACCGTGATTAAATAAATTCCAATTTTATTGGTTAAACTTTTTTCTTCAGAAACTGCAAATATCACATCACCTTCTTTTAAAGATATTGTATGTGATATAGAGGTCTCTACAGAAACACTTTGACGGCCGTGAGAATTGGACGCAAAGGCCAATGCACTATCTGCAAGAGAATAGGTGATGCCTCCATGAGCAATAGCAAAACCATTAAGCATTTCCTTGCGAATTTGCATTTTCAACTTACAATAACCAGGACGTACATCGAGCACTTCAATACCTAACCATTGACTAAACCAGTCATTGTCAAACATTTTAGCTACAATATTTTTTGCCTGATTATTTTCCATACTAATTAAAAAATGTTTTTTTTGTTCTAGCCATTTGACGTAATAAAACAGATGCCCGATAACGGTCATCGTGATATTCTATATACAAGGCATCTAAGATGGATAACACTTTTTCTACTCCTATTTCATCTGCCCAAAGCAATAATCCTTTGGGGTAATTCACCCCTTTTGTCATTGATAAATCTATGTCTTCGGCGCTTGCAATCTGATAGTACAATGCATCTGCTGCTTCATTAATCAACATCGACAACACACGAATAACAATTTCATTCGCTAATTCATCGTCTTGCTTAGGTGTTGGCTTGACAGCATTATCTTGATAATCATAATAGCCAAATCCTGTTTTACGTCCTAACCGATTTGACTCAACCATTTTTTTCTGAATCAATGATGGACGAAAGCGTGCATCAAAGTAAAATTGCTTCCAAACAGTTTCCGTAACAGTGTAATTTATATCGTTGCCAATTAAATCCATTAATTCAAAAGGCCCCATTTTAAATCCACCTTTATCACGCATTGCAGCATCTACAGTTGCCATGTCAGCGATTCCTTCTTCTACAATTTTCAACGACTCTCCGTAAAAAGGACGTGCAACACGATTAACAATAAATCCCGGAGTATCTTTAGCTATTACTGGCACTTTTTTCCATAACAACATAAGTGATTTACAAGCATTCGCTAATCCTTCTTTTGTTTGAACTGCAGGTATCACTTCTACTAATGGCATGAGAGGAGCCGGATTAAAAAAATGCAATCCGATAACGCGATTGGCATTAACACAAGCTGCTGCAACGGAAGTTACAGATAAAGAAGAAGTATTGGTTGCTAAAACACAGTCTGCTTTAACAACTTTTTCTACTGCCGAAAAAATTTCTTTTTTTACCTCTATTAATTCCACAACCGCTTCAATGATTAAATCAGCTGATGCAAAATCATTCAATGAATTAATTACCGAAATTCGTTTACATAATTCTAATGCATCATCATTTGACATTTTACCTTTCTCTACCAACTTCATCAAGGAAGCTTCTGTTTTTTTCACTGCGTTCGCAGCTGCACCCTCTTTCGCATCAAACAATAAAACCTGGTGACCTGCAGCAGCTGCTACTTGTGCAATACCACTTCCCATGGCACCTGCACCTATTACTCCAACAATAGATTTTTCTGATAACATCTTATTCTCCTTTAAATACGGGTGCTCGCTTTTCTAAAAAAGCACTAACTCCTTCTTTATGATCATCGGTTTGTCCAGCTTGGGCCTGTAAAAGCTCCTCTGCCTTAAGTTGCTGATTCAAATTATTTGTTAAAGATTGATTCAATAACAATTTCGTTAAGGCGATGCCTTTAGTTGGCATGGATGCTAATTGTAAAGCAATTTTATCGCTTTCTAATTTCAACGAAGCGTCATCAAAACACTTATAAATCATTCCCATTTGTGCAGCTTCCTTACCTTCTACTTTATCACCAAGCATCATTAATGCTGCAGCTCGTTGAAATCCGATTAACCTTGGGAGAAAAAAAGTACCTCCACTATCCGGGACTAAACCAATTTTACTAAATGCCTGAATAAATGAAGAAGATTCTCCTGCTAAAACAATATCACAGGCTAACGCAATGTTCGCACCCGCACCTGCTGCTACTCCTTGCACCACAGCTACCACTGGCTTTGGTGCTTCTCTAATTTTTAAAATTATTGGATTGTAGTGTTCATCAACAATCTTCTGAATACCGGGTCCATCTGGTGCAATGGCTTCCGCTAAATCCTGACCCGCACAAAAAGCTTTTCCTTCTGCCTCAATCAATATGCAACGAACGATACTATTGGATGAATATTCGTCGAGTGCAAGTTGCATTTGCAACGCCATTTCGCGATTAAAGCTATTGAACTTTTCTGGGCGATTTAACTTGATGCGACCAACACCATTTTCAATTGTTGCAGCTATTAAACTCATAGTATTAAATATTACTACAAAGAAAACTAAAAATCGCTTTGCTTACCTAAATTACTACGAAGTATTAGTGACATTTAAACTGTTCAAATGGCTGGCGACAAGCATTACAAAAGTGCAATGCTTTACAGGCTGTTGAGCCAAAACGACTGGTCAATGAGGTATCGGTCGAATTGCAGAATGGGCATGATACTGGACCCTTGTCTGTGTTAGCAAACGGGTGTAGATTCTCAAAGGATACTTTTTCTGGAGGTGCTATTCCGTATATTCTCAACTTCTCTTTGGTTTCATCCGACATCCAATCGGTTGTCCAGGCAGGTTTATAAATTGTTTTTATAATTGGATTCAATCCTTCTAATAAAAGTTTGGCTCTGATTTGCTCTTCCATGTTTTTTAAAGCAGGGCAACCCGAGTAAGTTGGAGTAATATCTACTTCGACATTATTTTCATTCAAACGCACCTCGCGTACAACACCTAATTCAACAATACTAATTGCAGGAACCTCAGGGTCTGGAATAGCATTTAGTAACTCATAAATTTCCTTAACAGATAAATTTACCATACGGCATCAGGGTACATTCTTGGAAGGTATTGCATTTCTGCTAATAAAAAACCTAAATGCTCAGAATGAAGACCTTTCAAACTTCCAGAAGGATAGTAAGTTGTATTTTCGGGAATTGACAAAGTAGCTTTTGCAAATATTTCCTTTACCATATTTGTCCATTCATCCTTTAAATTTGCTTTATCGAAAGCAGTTCCATTTTCAATTAACACTTCATCTACGTTATCCATTTCAAATAACTCATTGGTATAGGGCCATAATTCATTCAAAGAATTTTGAATTCGATGGTGGCTTTCCGCTGTACCATCTCCCAATCGAAGCATCCAGTCGCCGGCATGACGAACATGATAGGTAACTTCTTTAATTGCTTTAGCTGCGAGTCCCGAAATGGTTTCATCCTTGCTTTTCATTAAATCACGAAACAAAAGGTAATCGAAACAACCATTTAAAAAGATCTTCATCATTGCAAATCCGAAGTCTTTAAAATCTGGCTGTTCTGCCATTAGTTTATTTCTAAAATCACGTTCTCCTCGTTGAAATGCATAAAAATCTTCAGTTTTTCCTAGTCCCTCTATCTGTGATGCATAAGTATAAAATCCCCTTGCTTGACCAATTAAGTCTAAAGCTATATTACTCATTGCAATGTCTTCTTCGAGAATAGGCCCATGACCTGTCCATTCAGAAATTCGTTGAGCATGAATTAGAGAATTATCTGCTATTCGCAGACAATATTCTACAATCGCTTTGTTTAATTCCATGTTTAAATTTGTTTTATTCCGTCAGCAGTCTTGAAGAAATTAGGCGATCGATACATCTTATCGTTTGCGGGATCAAAAAAAGAACCTGCATCTTCTGGGGAAGAAGCGACAATTGCAATTGAAGGAACTACCCAAATATTTACGCCCTCTTGACGTCTGCCATACACATCTCTTGCATTTAACAAAGCCATTTCACCATCCGGGGCATGGACACTTCCAGCATGTTCGTGAGCGGCACCTTGCTTAGGTTGAGTAAATACTTCCCATGTTGGCCATTGATGATTAGATTCCATATTCAATTTTTATTAATTCTTTGAAGATTGATGTTTTTCTGCATATGCTTTTGCTGCATCACGCACCCATTGTCCATTGGCATGAGCATCTGTTCTTTGTTTCAAACGGAGCTTATTGCATGGCCCATTACCATTGATTACTTGAAAAAATTCATCCCAGTTAATTTCACCAAAATCATAATGACGTGTTTGTTCATTCCATTTAAGCTTGTCATCGGGAACTTTTAATCCAATAGCCTCTGCCTGACCAACTGTTCTATCGATAAATCGTTGACGTAGGTCATCGTTCGAAAAAAGTTTGACTTTCCACTTCATTAAATCAGCACTATTGGGAGATTCTTTGTCAGAAGGACCAAACATCATAAGGGCTGGCCACCACCAACGATTCATCGCATCTTGCGCCATTTCTTTTTGCTCTTTAGTCCCTCTCATTAAAAATGCTAATATTTGATACCCTTGCTTATTATGAAAATTTTCTTCACGACAAATTCTCAACATAGCACGCGAATAAGGTCCATAAGAACATTTTGCCAAGACCGTTTGATTCACAATAGCAGCACCATCAACCAACCAGCCTATTGCTCCAATATCGGCCCATGTTAGCGTTGGATAATTAAAAATTGAAGAATATTTAGCTTTCCCTGATAACAATTGATCAATCATTTCTGAACGATCCATACCGAGTGTTTCGGCCGCACTGTAGATGTAAAGCCCGTGACCCGCTTCATCTTGTATTTTGGCAATTAGAATTGCTTTACGAGCTAACGAAGGAGCACGTGTTACCCAATTCCCTTCAGGCAACATACCAACAACCTCTGAATGAGCATGTTGCGACATCATTCTCAACAATTGTTTTCTGTATTTTTCAGGCATCCAATCTTTGGGTTCAATGACCTTTCCTGCCTGAATACTATCATTGAAGGCTTGTTCCTTTGCAGAAAAGTCTTCCATTTTTACATTTACATCCATCGAATTATTCTGTCTTTATTAATTTTGCTAAAATAAGAGATACGACTAATCTACACAAATGAGTTTAATCAGAATAAGTAAACATTTTTATCAAGATTAAGTTTATGCGAAGATGTCTAGATTTTATGTAACATCGTAAAATATTTCAATTATAAAATACACCTCAAAGGTGAAATTCAACCCAACTAACACACAACTATGAAAAAGCTCTCTATTTCGTTTATTTCCATTACCTTACTACTGATTTTAGGGTCTTGTAGAAATGTAAAAGAGGTAACTTACTTCCAAGAAACGAAAGATACGGCGGTTATTAGCAAGCAGAAATTTATAGAAGAACACTATACTTCTGTTATTCAAGCTTACGATATTTTATCGATTTATGTAAGCAGTTTAAATCCGGAAGCCACTGCTTTTTTCAATGTTTTTTCAAAATCGGAAGGACCTACTGTTGGAGATAGCTACTCTACTCGACCTAATGTTGGATACCTAGTTGATGCTGAGGGTAATATTGACATGCCATTAGTTGGAAAAATCAATGTAATCGGATTATCCACTTCTCAAGCAAAAGATGTTATTCAAAAACAACTTGAAAAATACTTACAACAACCTAGCGTAAGAATTTATTTCGAAAACTTTAAAGTAACATTATTAGGAGAAGTAACACACCCTGGAGTATATACCGTAACCAACGAAAAACTAACATTACCTGAAGCAATTGGCCTTGCCGGCGATTTATCTATTTTTGGGAATCGAAAAGAAGTAATGTTGATTCGCGAAGTTAAAGGTGAAAAAATTTACATCCCTATTGATTTAACGCGTAGAGATTTATTCTACTCACCTTATTATTATTTGCATTCTAATGATATATTATACATCCCGCCTGTGAAAGACAAAGTATCACAATCGGACAACTTCTACAAAGTAGCTCCTTTGCTTATTAGCTTAGGAACGTTATGCGCATTTGTGTTATTTAACAGATAACATTTTACTTTCTAAATTTAAAATTGACAATGAATCAGGACACGACTAACGGACACGACTACAAAGTAAACAATCCTAATAACGAACAAAAAAACGAAAGCGAAAACACCATTAATATTTCGCAAATAATAAATAAATACTTTTTAAGATACTGGTATTTATACGTCTATACATTAAGCATTTCAATGGTTACTGCCTACTTTTATAATTGGTATGCAGACCGTGTTTATTTTTCCTCTTGCACTGTATTAATCAAAGATGAAAAGAAGAATGTTAATAGCAGTGATTTATTAACTCAACTTGGTGCATTTAACAACGAAGGTGGAATAGAAAATGAGATGGGAATAATTCGCTCTCGCATGTTAATTTCGAAAACAATTGAAGAGTTAGAGCTTTATAAGAGCTATTATTTAATTGGAGATGTTAAAACATCAGAAATATTTGCCTTAAAGCCCTTTGATTTAAAAGAAGACACCTTATACAGCCTTGCCTACAATACTACTGTTCGTTTAGAAATATTAAACAGTAGAAAGTACAAACTCACATATCGAAAAGGGAACACCGAACATATAGGGTATTATTTGTTTGATAGAAAAATAAGTAATGACCTAGGGATTTTTTCAATAGATAAAACAACTGATTTTAGCAGGCAACCTTATGATTTAAAAAATTTCACAAAAAGAAAATTTATTATTCGAGTGGCAGATAAAAATCTTTTAACCGATATTTATCAAAGCGCTCTCAAGGCGGAGCCTATTAGTAAACAAGCTTCGATGTTGCAAATATCTATTCAAGGTGCTACCCCTTCCAAGAACGAAGCATTCTTAAATAAACTTTGTGAACTATATGTAAAAAAGGGAATAGAAGTTAAAAACGAGTATGCCGTAAATACGCTTAACTTCATTGAACAACAGCTGGGAGCTTTAACAGGAGAAATTAACGAAAACGAAATGAATGTTGAAAAGTTCAGAGTTTCTCGAGGAATAACGGATTTGTCGATTGAGGCAAATGCTTATTTGGAAAGTGTTAAAAGCTTTAATCAAGAAATCTCCCAACTTGCAGTACAATCCAGCTTCTTAGATTATTTACAAGACTATGTAAAATCGGATAGTAAAAATTTAACAGGCAACATTTCTCCGGGCAGTATTTTAGTGAATGACCCCTTGTTGCAAAGTCTCGTCTTAAAACTAAATGAATTAGAGAACAAAAAGAAAGCTCAATCAAATTTATCGAAAGAAGACAACCCATTAATGGTGAGCCTGAACTCAGAAATTGCTAGTACAAAGGCTGCCCTTTCTGAAAATATTAAATCCCTGAAAAGTGGTATTAGCGCTTCATTAAATGAAGCCAAAAGCCAAAGAGGTGGTGTTGAAGATAAACTTAGAAGACTACCTACAGCCCAACGTGAGTTACAAGGGATGCTAAGAGGCTCCAATATAAAGGAACAATTATATAGCTATCTATTACAAAAGAAAGCAGAAACAGCTATTTTATTGGCTTCAACAACAGCAGATAATCGTATTATAGATAATGCAAGAACATTTGTTAAACCTCTTAAGCCCATTCAAAGTTTAAGTTATACAGTTGCTATTATCTTCGGTTTGATACTACCAGCTTTCTTTATCTATATTAGAACTGCATTTAACGATCGCATCATCGATAGAAATGATTTGGATGCAAGGACAAATATTCCAGTAATTGGTATGATTGGATTAAGTGCTTCCAAATCAAGTTTGGTAGTAACAGAAAAGCCTAACTCTCACATATCAGAAGCATTTAGAACGATACGTACTAATCTGCAATATTTCAATCAAGGAAATCCCAAGTCAACTATTCTAGTAACATCTTCCATTTCATCCGAAGGAAAAAGTTTTACTTCTGTAAATTTAGCGTGTATGCTAGCTATGTCTGGCAGAAAAACAATTTTAGTTGGTTGTGACTTAAGAAAACCCAAAATTACCATTGGTTTTGACTTTGTAAGTGAAATTGGTTTGAGTAATTACCTTATAGGACTAAACAATGAAAAAGATATTATTCAAAATTCAGGGACAATTCCTAATCTGGATATTATTTTATCTGGCCCTAAACCACCCAACCCTTCAGAATTAATTATCTCTCCGAAAATGGATGAGTTATTTGTCTACCTAAAAGCTAATTATGATTATATCATTCTCGATACTCCTCCTGTTGGACTAATTACTGATGCGATGGTATTATCGAAATATGTTGATGTAAATATCTATTTGGTTCGTCAAAGAGTAACTCGTAAGCACCATTTGAATTTTATTAACAAATTATACAATGAGGGTAAATTGAAAAATGTTTGTATTGTATTTAATGCTATTAAAGCTTCCAATAGGAGTTATGGATATGGATATGAATATGGATATGGATATGGTTATGGTTATGGATATGGTTATGGATATGGATATTACGAAGAAGATAAAAATAAAAAGAGTTTAAAATCTAGTTTCAAAAAGCTATTTAAACGAAAAAGTTCCAAAGCTTAACTACTAATAGTTGACGATGCAACGAATTCGTTCTAAAATAAAATCAGTTCTTGACGGAGAAACCCAGACACTATTTAAAAATAGTGTCTGGGTTTTTGTGTCGAATATGTACGGAGTATTATTAGCATTCTTGCGTTCAATAGTAATAGCTCGAGGATTAGGTGCTGAGATTCTTGGTATCTATTCGGTAATTATCGCTTTTGTATTGACAATTCAAGAAGTAATTAAATTAAATGTCCCACTCGGAATTATAAAATTTGGAGCGCAATTTATTTCTCATAAGGCACCCGAAAAAGTTGTAAGCTTATTAAAAAGAGGGCTTTTATATAGTATGCTCTCTGCACTATTGTCGGTAATAGTTATTTGGATTATTTCTCATTTTCTTTATGATCACTTCTTTGACATCAAAGGGTTACAAAAGTTTATTATTCTATATGCATTAGTTAATGGAATTTGCTTTTTAGATAATATTGGAAGGGCTGTATTAAAAATCTATTATAGATTTAAAGTAAATTCAATTGTTCAAATTATTATGGACACCGTTGAATTTGTCGCCATCACCTTATCCATTTATTATTTCCCTAATAACTTAGATTACTTTTTTTACACAGTCATTTCTACTAAATTACTTAATTCTATCATCTGTAATTTATCGGTTGTGATAGAACTAAGAAAAGATTTATTACCTTACTTAAACACCCCTGTTAGCGCAATAAAAAGCCACTACTCAGAAATCAGACATTTTATATTTGGTAATTCATTTGGCAACACTCTAAAAACTCTATTGAGCCAAGGTGATATTCTTTTATTAAACCTATGGGGCACACATGCTGCTGTTGGATTTTATACCGTCTCTAAAAAACTAGCTTATGCTATTTTAACCATTACTGACCCTTTAGTTACATCCATATACCCGCAACTTGCGCATCTTGTTGCGTTGAATAAATGGAAAGAACTTAAAACCATGATGGGTAGAATAACAAGAATTTCTCTTATACCATCGGCCGTTGCAACGTTAATTATTTTCTTATTTAAAGGTGAAATCATCACATTTGTTTATGGACCATCCTTTATAAAATCTGTGCCCACATTTTTTGTACATTTTGTTGGGGCTGCATCTAGTTCTGTATTATTCTGGGGATTACCATTAATGCAAGGATTAAACTTAACAAACAAACGAATTAAAGTTTATCTTTTTGCTATTATCATCAACTTTATCATTGCCTTTTACCTAACTCCTATACTTGGACCAATTGGTGTTGCTAGTGGATTAGTATGTGCCAATTTGTTCATTAATTTTTCCTTCGCTTTTTATTGTTTGAAGAAAATAAACAGAAAAATTTATCAAACAGAAGGCAAACACGAAACGATATACATCTATTTATCACCCTACGATATTTTACGTCCTAGAACGAATCAACTAAGCGATGTGCGATTTTGTGATGGCTTTATTCAAAACGAACGTAAAGTTCATTTAGTAGTTCCATTTGTAAATAGAGAAGACAATATTACTAAAGAAGAAGTTTTTGAAAATTATGGTATATCCCCCAAATTAGACATCCATTATTTAAACACCAACTTCCATTCAGATGTAAAAGGGAAATTAAATGTGTTAAAAATGGTTGTTCTAAACTATTTTAAAATAAAATCTCTCACAAAAGAAAAAAATAAAAATTATATTGTTGTTTCTAGAAGTTTAGCGATATTATTTCCTTTTCTAGTTTTTAAAATGTTTATGCGTAAAAACCTAAAATTCACTTATTGGGCGCATGATTTTAGTAAAAAGAAGTGGGTTCATTGGAGTTATTTACAATGTGACAATATTATTGCAACAAATTCATCTATCATTAACTCCATTTACCAATTAACAAATTATCCTCTTCATCGTACGATTACATCTTCTAATCCCATTACACAACAGCAAGCAGATGAATTTACAAGTAAATTAGAAGCTAGAGATCATTTAAATATCAACCATTCAAAACAAATTGTAGTTTACACAGGAAAATTAGCGATTGATTATCATTTAGAAATAGAATACATTTTAAAAGCAGCGAAACGCCTACCCGATGTTGACTTTATACTTACAGGAGGAAAACCACTTGCGGTAGAATATTGGAAAGAATGGTGCGATGATCAGCAAATTAAAAATGTGATGTTCACAGGCTATCTTCATAATTATCAGAAAATAAAATATTATCAATTTGCAGCAGACATTTTAGTTTCTTATTACACTAAACAAGGTCATGATGTAAATTATAATTTCCCGAATAAAATTTGTGAATACATGCTAACAGGAAATCCAATAATCACTCCAAATTATGCAGCAACACAAGACATTTTAAACGCACATAATTGTTATTTTGTAGCTCCAGAAAATGATGCTGAATTAGCAAAAACAATTATGTTCGCTTTGTCGAATAAAGAACAATCGTCCGTCATTTCTGCTCAAGCGAAATTCGATGTAAAGCAAAATACTTTTAAAATTAGAGTGAAAAACATCATTGATTTTTTAGAAACTAATGACAAAACTGAGTAGATATCTATGTCACGGTTACACCAATCGTTTAGGTAAATTATTAATCAAATACTTACCAGATTATTTGATTTATTATTTTTCTTCCATTTCAAATAAGAATCAATACAATTCGAGTGTTTTTACAGATTGTGATATCATCCACTTAGAAGAATTAAAGAATACTAATGAAGTTATTAATGAATTAAAAACATTATGCCGAGCAAACTTCAGTTTCAATTACTTTACGCTTGCCGTATTTGGAAGCATTGCCAATCATGATTCAATTTCTTACAGTGATTTTGATGGAATTTTAATTTATGATGAAAAACATTTCCATTTAAAAAAACACCTATTATCATTACGTCATTTAATTTCAAATATTAATCGTATAGTCCATTTACAAGATGCGCTACAACATCATGGAATTATTGTAATAGGACTTAATGAACTTCGACAATCAAACGATGTGGTTATTACCCATCTATTAAAAGAATCAAAAGTGATATCAGGGAAATTATCATTTGAAATTAAGAAAAATCAGGATTATAATTTTCAATTAAATCTGGAGCGTTTAACAAATAGTATTTCAGCCAAATTGAACGATGAATCCAATTGGTATAATCAGTATTTTTTTAAAAACATGATTAGTGAATTATTACTATACCCTTGTTTATATTTACAAGCTACTCATCAAATTTACATATCTAAAAAAGATAGCTTTGAAAGATTGGTTGAAGTATTCACGTTGACAGAAATCGAACTAATTAAAAAAATTGAATCGATAAGGATTAACTGGGAACAAAAAACACTAGCACCAAATAAATTAACAAAACACTCAATTGACCAATTCAAAAAAAATCAATTAACAGAAAAAGAATTTATTATACAATTAAAAAAAATAAAGTCTGAGCTTTCTGTATTAATTACGAGCAAAAAACAATGATTAAAATTGCGTTTATCATCGACAAAGGGTTTATGCATTCATTAATTGAAAAATGCAAAAAACATTTATTGTCTGAATTTCAATGCACCATTGACATACTACAATGGCATCATGAATTACGCAAAGAATTTCCAAAAGCAAAAGAATATGACTATGTAATTAATTTTACTACACACACACTTTTTAAAAAAGAATACGTCAATGATAATCTAATTCAAATTCCATTTATATCTAATTTACGTTCAGGAATATCAAGAGAACTTTACATGAGCATTGTAAATAATGAAGATCATTTTCACTTGAATACTATTAAAACATTTGCAGGAAAACAATCCTTCCAAATTCATGAACACAAGTACTTGATAATTCACCATTCGTACAATCGTTCGTATCAATTTATTTTAAATAAAATTCCTGTTTTATTAAGTGAATCTATAAAACGTTTTTCTAATACTAACCAAAAAATCTGGCAAGACAACCACCCTAAATCCATTCCACTTAGAAGATTCCAATATGAAATATGGTTAAATAAGCTAAAACACTATTTTAAATCAAGATTTACTTATCACTATTGGAAAACTGGACTTATTAATAGTTCAATCAATGAAGTTTTTAAGAACAAACAATTGCTTAACCAAGTAACCTGGTTCAAGCAAAGCAAGAAAAAAGATTTCATTGCCGATCCGTTTGGATTTACGAACCCCAATGGTTCGTACATTATTTACGAAAAATATCATGCGACAACTAAGAAAGGTCATATTGAAGTCATGAAAATTAATACGCAGGAAGTTGTTTTTAAATTAAAAGCGAATTTTCATTTTAGTTACCCGTATGTTTTTGAAGAGAATAATGAAATTTACGTCATTCCAGAAACACATCAAACAAATAGTATAGATTTATACAAATGGAATGATGAAAAACAGAACCTGGCATTTGTTAAAACTATTATTGAAGATTTTCCAGGCGTTGACAATTCCATTTTGAAATACAACAATAAGTATTGGCTGTTTTGTACCAGTTCTAAGCATAAAATGGCCGACCATCAGTTATTTATTTTTTATGCAGACCAATTAACTGGCGAATGGAAACAGCATGTGATGAATCCTGTAGTAACATCAATTATAAACGCAAGACCTGCAGGAAGTTTTATTCTTATTGACGGCAAAATAATTAGGCCTTCACAAAATAGTGGCAGCACTTATGGAGGACAAATTATGTTTAATGAAATAATGGAGCTCAATGAAAATAAATACCAAGAAAAAGTTATTGAATCCATCTCCCTAACTGACTTTAAAGATAAATCCATAAAAGGAATACATACCATTAGCACAATTGGTAGTTCAACATTAATTGATGCTAAATTTACTGGATTCAAAATTGGCAAAATATATTTATAAAGATGAATATTATCAACTACCCATTAAATAATTACACCAAAGAAGATTATTATTCACTTTATAATCGAGTAGTTGACACTTTTTCTAATAATAATAGTGTTTTAAACATTTGCACTTTTGGAGGTGTAAATCAGCCAGGCATATCAGATATTGATTTGCTAATTACCTTTAAAAAAGACTCCTATTTTAATGGAAATGTAATTGGGGATTTATCAAAGAAAGAAGCACTTTTGTTTACCCATGGAGTCATTGCACTTGCTGAACAGCATTGGTACAAAAACAAATCGTATGCCTTATGGGACAATCAAAAAATAATTTTAGGAGATGCTCCTGTTGGTGATGAAATTATTTTAGATAACGAGCAAATGAGGATTCTAAAAAAACAAACAGCTTTGGAATTTTTACTTACCAATTATATTGACCTAACCTTACAGAAAGAATATAAAACAATAAAGCTTCGTGATCTACTTCAACACACGAAGGGAATAAGTTACGACTTGGATTATCTCGCTATTACCAATTCTCCAATCGACCAATATATAACAACGGCAAAAGACTGGATTGCCAATTGGCATCATAGCCAACCAAGCAATCATGAAATTAAAATCTGGTTCAATAACTTTTATAAAAACTATGAAGCTTTTATGTTTGATTTATTTAATGAAAACAAACTCTATTTACCAATAGCCGATAGTTATCATTTCTCAAAGAATATTTCGTTAATAAACAAATCAGAATTGGTTTTTTCAAGAAATGGATATGCACTGCCTTCTTTTTTGATTAATATCTTTCAAAAGAAAGCAGTAAAATTTTTAAATAAAACAAATCACTTTGAGTTTGGTGCTCCTCTAACAAATAACGCTGAAAATAGTATCTTAGAGGAAAGAATATTTTTTTTCAAAGAAATGAAAAAATACAATAAAATTCACTTCCCTAACCTTGGCTTACTAACCACTAGCTTAATGTCCAAATTAGTTTAATATGCAATTCAATAATCCTGGGGCTTTAATCGAGAATAATTGGAGATATAGTTTTTTGAAAAAATATTTCCAAGACCATCCGTTTCAAAATGCAACGTTGCTAGATTTAGGATGTGGACCTCGTCCCTATTATACCCTATACGAAAAAAAATTTAGTAAAACCATTGGAGCGGATATGGCAGATATGCCTTTCCCTCAAAAAGCCATTGATATTTATTGTGCGGCAACACAGGTGCCCCTTCCAGATGAAAGTGTAGATTGTATTTTATGTACGGAAGTAATGCAAGACCTGCAGGAACCATCGGAATTAATCAAAGAATGTTACCGTTTATTGAAGAAAGATGGAATATTAATAATAACTACACCTTATCTAGTACCTATTGCTGATGGAGTATGGGATCATTATCGATATACGCAATACGGACTTAACTATTTGTTTAAAAAAGGAGGATTTAATGATTTAACAATAACTCCAATTAGCGATGTTGTAGGTGCGGGAATAACATTATTAGCAAAACCAGTTTTACGATTTTGGATTGCATTATCAAAAATAACTCGTTTAAAGTTTCTTCGTTTATGGTTTAACCCTTTATTGTTTATTACGGTAATTATACCGCAATTACTTTACATGATTTTACAGGCATTGCCATTAATAAAATCTATATTAAAAAAATTTAGTTACGGACCTATAGGGTATATAACAGTTGCAAAAAAATAAAATGAAGGTTTTACATATTATTTGGTCATCAAACATTGGAGGCATTGAAAGTGTGGTACTTCAATTAGCATGTATTCAAAAAGAAAATGAAGTAATTACCCCTACTATTTTTGCATCAAAATCTGATGGGCCATTAATACAGACGGCACACGAAAAAAATCTTGAACTGATTAAAGGTGGATTTTCTAAAAAACAACTGAACATTTCAAAAATATTTTATTGCCTTCAAATTTTTAAAAAATTTGATGTGCTTCACCTTCATTCTTTCAACCCTGTAATTGCTTTGGCTGCAATTCTTTCAAAAAAAAAAATTGTTTTTACAGAACATGGGAATTTTGCATTTGAAAGGAATCAACGGCTAACTGAGAAAATAAATAAATTTTTACAGAAGATATTCATAAATAATTTCATAAACGGAATCACTT
The DNA here is from genome assembly GCA_046073825.1 of Bacteroidota bacterium. Taxonomy (GTDB): domain Bacteria; phylum Bacteroidota; class Bacteroidia; order AKYH767-A; family OLB10; genus CAINEC01. Next base: position 11,097 of record JBJTMY010000141.1, on the reverse strand, counting down.
TTAACTCGGAGTTTTCTAAAAAGGTAGCCTATGAAAAGTATCAAATCAGGAATGTTTTACATCAAGTAGTGTATAATGGAATTGATCTGCCTAAAGCTGAAGTAGATTGTTTTACTGAAAGCTCCACCTTTCGTATCGGTTTTGTAGGTCGATTAGTAGAAGTTAAACGGGTAGATCGATTAATAGAGGTGATCAATAAAATTCAAAACAACGAATCACGTAATTCACCAAATCAAATAAACTGGTCCCGACCTATTACCGTTGATATTATTGGCGATGGCCCCTTAAGAACTTCACTAGAAAAAAGAGTTCAACAACTTAAATTATCCAATCAGATTTCTTTTTTAGGATATCAATCATCAATTGGCAATTTTTATAAGAACTGGGATTTATTAATCGCACCATCATCGAATGAAGCATTTGGATTAATTGCTATAGAAGCCTATTCTTATGGATGTCCAGTAGCGGTTTTTGATGATGGTGGTGGATTGGCGGAGATAGTTGGTAAATGTGAGCCATCCATGATCTTTCAATCTACCGAGAATTTATCAAATTGGATAGCCAACTTACTGACTAAATCTTCTCCTTTAAACGAAGTTAAACAACGAATTTATCGCCGAGACTTTGCATCTCAATTTTCTATCCATCAAATGGAGAAATCAATTAAGCAAGTTTACTTATCTTTATAGCATGTGTGGAATTAATGGATTTATGATGCTTGGGAATCAATTGCCAGTAGAGGCGAATGAATATCTCTTGCGAATGAATCAATCGATTCAGCACCGTGGCCCAGATGATATGGGCACTTATGTTAACATTGAAAATGGATATGCACTAGGACATTTACGATTAAGCATTATCGATTTATCTGCTGCAGGACATCAGCCAATGCTTGACGACCAAGGAAACTGCCTTGTGTTTAATGGGGAAATTTATAATTATAGAGAATTAAAAAAAGAATTTATCGAGGAGAACTTCCTATCTGACAGTGATACTGAAGTATTATTAAAATTGTATCGAAAGCATAGCCATTCGACGCTTCAAAAATTAAATGGCATGTTCGCCTTTGCTTTTTTCGATAACAAAAATAAAGTGTTAAAAATAGCCAGAGACCGTGCAGGGAAAAAACCATTTTATTATTCGACCATGGGTGGTGTATTTTCTTTTTCTTCAGAGATTAAAGGATTATTACAATTACCATGGATTAAAAAAGAATTGGATGAAGAAGCTCTATACCATTTCTTAACTTATAATCATGTTGATTCACCTAAAACATTCTTCAAAGGAATTCACAAACTTGGCGCGGGTGAATACATGACCGTTAGTAATCATGGCATCGTTGAAAAGGAATCATATTATGAAATAAACTACCAAAACCTTCATGCTAAATCGGAAAAAGAAATAGAACATACCTTATTTGATAAACTACAGAAATCTATTGATTTAAGAATGGTAGCTGATGTTCCAGTTGGCGCATTTTTGAGTGGTGGAGTTGACTCAAGCGCAGTTGTAGCTTTAATGAGAGAAAAGTCCAAAGGAAGCATAAAAACTTTTTCGGTTGGATTTGAAGGTCAACCGGACTACGATGAGCGAATCTATGCCCAAAAAATAGCAAAGCAATTTAATACGGAGCACTTTGAAAAGATCGTTGGCAAACAAGATATTGAAAGTTTCTTGCCATCTGTTGTTTCCATTTTTGATGAGCCAATGGCAGATGCAACTTGCATCCCAATATATTTTATTTCAGAACTTGCTCGCCAACATCAAACAATTGTTGTGCAAACTGGCGATGGAGCCGATGAGCTTCTTGCTGGATATAATAGCTGGAAAAAATACGAAGACATTTACCCTTATTATCAATTACTAAATACGCTACCAAAAGGCTTATTGAGGTTAATATCCGATTCGGTTGGATACGACGATAATAAAACTGGATGGAGGGAAATTATTTTTAGAGCCGCTAAAGGACAAGAATTGTTTTGGGGAGGTGCGAAAGCCTTTAAAGAAAGCACGAAACGATCAATACTTTCAACTGACTTTTTAGAAAGAAATTCTGACCTTGACTCCTACGCTGTTATTAAAAAGCACTTAGTCAATTTTCAAAAGGAAAGAGATAATCATCCATGGTTAAGCCAAAACGACTGGATGTGCTACCTAGGATATAAATACCTGATTCCTGCAAAATATTTGTACCGTATGGATCGAATTGGAATGGCCCATAGTATAGAAATTCGAAATCCATTTCTAGATTATGAATTTGTTGATTATGCTTTATCAATCCCTTATTCATTAAAATCTAAAAATAAAATTCCTAAATACATTTTAAAAAAATCGTTAGAGAACACTTTACCAAATGATATTCTCTATCGAAAAAAAATGGGGTTTTGTGTTCCACTTAAAGAATGGTCGCAAGATATTATCATTCGAAATATTGAAGACGACCTTCGTAGCTTCTGTAAAAACTCTGGTTATTTTAGTGAGACGGGATTAAAAGAACAAGTGAATGCAATGAAAAACGGTAAGAAAGATTACACCAATAATCTTTGGACCATTTATTTTGTTATGCAATGGTTTAAAAAATGGATGTAATGAAGAAGGTTGTATTAATTACGAATATCCCCAATCCCTATAGAGTTCCTTTATTCAATGAACTTAATAGTCAATTAAAAAAGGAGAACATCCATCTAAAAATAATATTTGCTACCAAGACCTACAAAAGAAGGTTGTTTCAATTAGATGAGAAGGAGTTCAACTTTGATTACAGTTATTTAAATAATGAAGCCATTACCATAGGTGGAAATGCTGAAAACGCATACTTTTCTTATAAAGGATTAAAAAGAGTTTTAAAAATTGAACAGCCCGATTTAATCATTGTTTCTGGGTTTTCAAGTGCAACACTAAAAGTATTTTCATTCTCTTTATTCCATAAAACCCCCTACTTAATATGGAATGGCTCTATTGAAAAAAAGGGACGAAAGGACAGTATTATTAGAACTTTTCAGCGTAAATTACTGACCCGCTTTGCGAAAGGTTTTATTGCTTATGGAACAAAAGCGAAATCCTACTTAGTTGGGCTTGGTGCTCATCCGTCTAAAGTTTTTATAGCAATCAATACTGTAGATACTTCCTTTTATGATATTGAAACATCAAAATTGAGGGCAACTACTTACAACGATGGGGTTCATCATTTTATATACTTAGGTTATTTAGTACCTCGAAAAAATGTTGGGTTGTTGATTGACATAGCTTATTTACTAAAACAGCAACGTAGCGACTTTTGTATCGATATAATTGGAGATGGAGAAAGCAAAGCTAAACTTGAATCAAAAGTCCAGGAGTTGAATCTTTGCGACCAAATAAAATTCCATGGGTTTAAACAGAAAAATGAACTACCAATTTATTTTGCCAATACCGAAGCGTTATTATTTCAAACTGATTTTGATATTTGGGGACTAGTTTTAAATGAGGCGATGGCAGCTGGACTACCTTGCCTATCTTCCATTCATGCTGGTGCTAGCACAGATTTAATTGAAGATAGAATCAACGGTTTCATCGTTGACTACGAAAACAAAGAACAGGTAGTAGAAAAAATTAATTTTATCATTGAAAACCCTAAAAAAGCAGAGGAATTAGGGGTAAATGCTAGAGATTTCATCCGTAAGAATGCCTCACTCTCTGTTTCAGCCAATGGATTTGTGAAGGCAATTAACGCGACATTGCGTTTATTTGTCTAACAAAAACTATTTTTACATCCGGTTAACACCATGTAAAAATTAAAGATTATGAACTTTCGTATTTGGCTGCAGTGGTTTAAGTCGTTACATATTACTAAAAAATGGTTCATTGTGCTTATTCTAATAAGGCCTATCGTCGATAATTTCTATGAACTTAAAGAAACATCTTCACTAGCAAGCCCTCTTTATATCGTTGGAGTACTTACTCCAGTTTTAATTTTCTTTAGCATAACATCCGCTAAACTATCGAAAATTAAACAATCAGTTTACGACAGCCCTTTTAAACTATTTACTATTTTTTTAATTGGAAACTGTTTAATTTTTTATGCAACCCAACTCTCAATATCTTCCATTGGTGATGTAATTAAATATACCACCCCTGCATTAATCTTCTTTTACTGTCGAATGTTTGTACAAAACAAATCAGATCTTGATGGGATTTTATTTGCCTGTTTATTGGCCTGTATATTTCCATTAGGAATGCTACTGTACGAATCAATTTTCAATCCTATTGCAGTAGAATATGTAAGTGAAGGTCGCGGTGGTGGATCGCGTATTCGAGGTGCGTACGCGGATATTATGAATTATGCTATTTACATCGAAATTTTATTTATCACAGTTAGCTATTACTTCTTAACGTATATCTATAATAAAACCAAGCTAAAAGTTACACCAATTCATATCATTTTTACATTAATAATCGTTTTTTTCGGATTAACTAAAATCAAACAAGTATCAACATGGGCTGTAACACTAACAGTGTTTGCATTTTTAATGCTGCATAATTTACGTAACGTTAAAGGATTAATTGTAGTTTTCTTTGTTTGTATAATCGGAGGACTATTCTTTGCAGAAGACATTTACAATAAACAAATCGAACCATTAATTGATAAAGAAATAAAAGTAGTAGATAATGAAAATGACAAGTCACAAGCTTTTAATGGTCGAATGAGTCGATGGGAAAAATACTTTGAAATATGGGAACAAATGCCCATGCTAAATCACTTTATCGGAGTACCTAGTTCAAACTTTAAAGAAACAGACAATATGATAAGTGCAGGAATGCATTCGGATTATGTGAGGCTTTTATTCTTGACTGGCTTTATAGGTGTTGGAGCGTATACAATTTATTTCTTGTTGATTAACACAGCATACTTCCAATTATTAATTCCCGAGAAGTTCTTGCTCATATCAACTACAGCTGCTCTTTTATTATGGTCAGTAAGCACCATTCCCACTCTGTATGCGCCTTGGATGTATTTCTTATTTCCTGTTGTAGCCTATGCATCACTTCCTAAAAAAATGCAATATTCATGAGTTCAAAAAAAACAATATTGCTATTAGGAAAATTACCTCCACCCTATATGGGACCTTCCATAGCTACTGAATTGTTATTAAAGTCTGATTTATCTGTTAATTTCAATTTATTGCATGTTGATACCAAAGTCAATACTGACTTAAAGAACATTGGAAAATTTAATTTCGATAAAGTAAAAAAAAACTTATCAATTTATAAAAAGTTAATTAAAATTAATAGAAAAAGCAAACCACAACTTGCTTTAATTCCTTTTAGTCAGACTACCATTGGCTTTCTAAAAGATGCAGTTTATATCTACCTCTGTTTAATTTTTAATACAAAAGTACTTTTGCATTTAAGAGGTAGTGAATTTAAATTATGGATGAATCGATCAAATGCATTTACAAAATGGTTCGTTAAAAAAACTTTAAATAAATGTGAAGGAGTAATAGTTCTAGGAAACAATTTAAAGTATTTATTTGAAGAATATTTACCAAACAAAAAAATCTTTGTTTGTCCGAATGGTGGCACCTACCAACTACCGCCTAGAAAAAAAGACAATGAAAGAATTACTGTCTTGTATTTAGGAAATTTACAACCTTCAAAAGGTATTGAAGATGTGATTGAAGCGGCAAGAATTCTAGCTAGTAAAAACATCCAGTGTGATTTTAAAATTATCGGTGGGTGGAGAAATGATGCAATTAAAAACAAGTGTCTGAAAATTATTGACGACAATAAATTGCCTGTTCAATTTTATTCTCAAGAGGAAAGTGTGCGTAAATTTGAATTGATGGCTTCTTCCGATATATTTTTATTTCCACCCAGAGCACCAGAGGGACACCCATGGGTAATTATAGAAGCTATGGCCTCATCCCTTCCAATTATTAGCACCAATCAAGGAGCCATCGTTGAGTCGGTAATTGACGGAGAAAATGGATATATCGTAAAAGAAAAATCACCAGAAGAAATAGCAGACAAAATTGCTATATTGGTAAACAACGAAAATTTAAGAAATTCGATGGGTAAAAAATCGAGAGACTTTTATGAAATGAAATTCACAGAAGAAAAAATGGTGAATCGTTTAACGGAAATTATTCATCAAATAACTGATTAAAATGGAGCAATTAACACAAAACTTAAAAGATGGTGCGATGCAAATTATGCATGTACCTTTTCCCGCATTAAACGCGGGACAAGTGCTTGTTCGTAATCATTATTCTTTGATAAGTGCTGGTACTGAAGGTAAAACCGTTAAAGATGCGCGTTTAGGCTACATTGGAAAAGCAAGAGCTCGTAAGGAAGAGGTGAAGAAAGTAATTCAGACAGCAAAAACAATCGGCATGCTTGAAACCTACAAGATGGTCATGAATAAATTAGATGCACCAAGCGCTTTAGGTTATAGTTGTGCTGGAGAAATAATTGCCATTGCTGATGATGTAAAAGAATTTAAAATTGGAGATAAAGTAGCTTGTGGTGGATCAGGAGCTGTTCATGCAGAAGTAGTAGCGATACCAGTCAACTTATGCGTTAAATTAAATGATCAAGCCGATTTAAAAACAGCTTGTTTTACTACAGTAGGAGCAATTGCTTTGCAGGGAATTCGCCAAGCAGATTTACGACTTGCAGAAAATTGCGTAGTAATTGGCTTAGGCTTAATTGGACAATTAACAGTTGCTTTGCTAAAAGCTTCAGGCGTAAATGTAATTGCCATTGATATCGATGCGAATCAAGTAGCTAAAGCAAAAATAATGGGAGCCGATATATCGCTCATAAGAAATGATGAAACACTACTTTCTAAAATTAATGAATATACAGGTGGTTATGGTGCGGATGCAGTTATTATAACAGCAAGCACTTCTTCAACTGATCCAGTAGATCTTGCCGGTGAAATATCCAAGAAGAAAGGGAAAGTTGTTATTGTTGGAGCCGTACCAACTGGTTTTTCAAGAAAAAATTATTACCTCAAGGAATTAGAACTTAAAATGTCGTGTTCGTATGGGCCTGGGCGTTATGATGCAGAATTTGAAGAAGAAGGTATCGACTATCCTTATGCTTATGTGCGTTGGACAGAGACAAGAAACATGCAAGCTTTTGCTCAATTGTTGCAAGAACGAAAAATAAATATTGATTCCATCATTTCCCACCAATTCAATTTTATAGATGCGAAATCAGCTTATGATTTAATTTTAGAAAAAAAGGAAGCTTTTGCTGGAATTGTTCTTAAATACGATTTGGAAAAGGAATTGGCTTCCAAAATTATTCTAAAGGATACAACCACCACTGGTCCTGTAAAAATCGGATTAATTGGTGCGGGCTCATTTGCTCAAAATATATTATTACCAAGAATAGCAAATACAGATGCTCGTTTTGTAGGATTAACTACTGGCAAATCGAATAATGCTATTAACATTTCAAAGAAATATAATTTTAGTTATTGCACAAATGAAACCAACGATTTGTTTAACGATGAATCGATAAATACCATCTTTATTACCACACGACATGATAGTCATTTTGAATTTGTAAAACGTGGAATAGAAAAAGGTAAAAATATTTTTGTAGAAAAACCCCTTTGCCTAAAGGAAGAAGAACTAGAAGTAATTCGTGAAAATGTTAATCAATCGAATGGAAATGTAATGGTAGGTTTTAACAGACGCTTTGCTCCTCTTCTTAAACAAATTAAAAGCAAAACAAGCGCTGAACATCCCATCTCCATACATTATCGAATTAATGCCGGAGCAATTGCTGCGGATCATTGGACGCAAAATCCTAGCATAGGTGGTGGACGCATAATTGGTGAAGTTTGTCATTTTATTGATTTATGCGCTTTCCTTTCGGGAAGTAAAATTAAATTCATCTCTGGATTTAGCATGCTAACGGCTGGGCATACCGAAGATACCGTAACCATTAACATCAAAATGGAAAACGGAAGTGTGGCTAACATCTGTTATTTCGCAAATGGATCAAAAGAACTTTCAAAAGAACGAATAGAAGTTTACAATGGTGGTAACACCTACATACTTGATGATTTTAAAACGTTAACCACTTTTGGTAAAAGCAATAAAAAAATTGAGCAAAAACAAGACAAAGGGCATCAACAAGAAATAAATGAATTTATTGAAGCAATAAAAAATGGAAAGCCCAATCCAATTCCATTTGATGAAATTTATAATTCTATGTTGGCTACATTTAAAGCCATTACATCTATCAGAAGTAACGGTCAATCACAAGCAGTACCATCATGAAATCAACCGTTGAGATTTCGCTAGATAAATTACAATCCTATATTGAAGCAGAATCATATAAAGGGTATGACCCTTATGATACTTTAACGTCTTTTATTCCCTTTGTTAAAATTCATAGGTGGCTTGCTATTATTGTTACACAAATTCAAAAAAGGAATCCAATTAATATTCGTCCTTTGTTAGGTATTAAAAAAGAGTACAATCCCAAAGGACTTGGATTAATGCTTCATGCGTATTGTATTTTACAAAAGAAAAATCCGACTGTTAGTTATGAAAATCAAATCAATCTTTTGATAAATCTGATAAAAGAACTTTCAACAAAAGGATATCAAGGCATTTGTTGGGGATATAATTTTGGATGGTGTAGTCCGGAAAAGTATTTAAAACCCTACTCTCCTACTGCAGTAGCCACCGCATTTATTGTAAAAGGATTTTATGAAGCATATAAGCTAAACCCATCAGATGATTTAAAGAATATTATTCTCTCTGCATCTGATTTTGTATTGAGTGACCTAGCTTTTACGGAAGACGAATCAGGAATCTGTTATAGCTACTCTACCGAAAAAAAAGACATCTGTTATAATGCATCATTACTTGCCGGGGAAATACTTGCCATAAACTATTCGATTACAAGAAACGAATACATTAGAATAAAATGCCATCAAATAGTGAACTATGTAGTTGACAAACAACATGTAGATGGACATTGGGCATACAGCAAAGATTCTACTAACGGGAACGAACGTACGCAAACAGACTTTCACCAGGGATTTGTTTTAGAATCTATTTCAAATATTGTTAATCATTGTAAAATTACAGATGAAAAAATAGATTATGCAATAAACATGGGATGTAAATATTATCTATTAGAACAATTTGAGCCTAATGGACGTTCACTATTCCGAATACCCAAAAAATATCCGACAGATATTCATTACCAAGCTCAGGGAATCATTACTCTTTGCAGATTAAAAAACAGTTCAGTGGAGATGCATTCTTTTGCTAAAACGATTGCAGAGTGGACAATAAATAATATGCAATCAAAGAATGGCTATTTCTATTATCGTGTTTATAAATTATTCAAAGATAAAACCTCCTACATTCGTTGGGGACAAGCATGGATGTTTTTAGCGCTAGCAGAATTAACAGAGGACAAGTCATGAAGAGAATTATTATTTACATGGGGCACCCTGCCCATTTTCACTTATTCAAAAACACCATTTTTTTGTTGAAGAATGATGGACATGATGTAAAAATTTTAATTAAGAAAAAAGACATCCTAGAAGACTTATTGAAGAACCAAGGATGGGAATATACAAATATTCATTCGAAGGAACGAGGAGATTCAAAATTCAGAATAGCTCTTGCATTATTAAAAAGAGAATGGGCTTTGCTAAGAATCGTTTTAAAATATAAACCTCATTTAATGGCTGGAACTTCAGCAGAAATTACACATATAGGCAAACTAACTGGCATTCCTTCAGTTGTTGTTAATGAAGATGATGCTGCGGTGGTTCCATTGTTTGCAAAAATTGCTTATCCTTTAGCCACAGCAATCTTAGCTCCGAACTGCTGCGACTGTGGTAAATGGAACTATAAAAAAACAGGTTACGAAAGTTATCATGAATTAGCGTACTTGCATCCTAATCATTTTACTCCTGACGAAAAAATTGTAAGACAATACATCAAAGAAAAAGACTATATCATTTTACGATTTGCTAAATTAAATGCTCATCATGACGAGGGACGAAAAGGCATTGATGATGCTTTAGCTCTTCAGCTAATTGATGTTTTGGCACCTTATGGAAAGGTGTATATTACGAGTGAAAGAAGCCTGTCAAATGAATTAGAACCTTATCGAATAAATATAAACCCATTGCATATTCATCATGCAATGGCATTTGCAAAAATGTATATTGGAGATAGTCAAACTATGGCTGCAGAAGCCGCTGTAATTGGAACCCCATCGATACGATTCAATGATTTTGTTGGTGAGATTAGCTATTTAGAAGAATTAGAACATAAATACCAATTAACATTTGGAATTCGAACAAACCAGACTGACCTACTCCTTTCGAAAACTAAGGAGTTATTAGAAATAAATAATCTCAAACAATTATTTGAAAAGAGAAAACAAAAGTTGTTAAACGAAAAAACAGACCTTTCCATTTATATGAAAGATCTGTTTCTTCAATTTTGTAACGCTTAGGCAGTAACTAAAAAGAGTTCTTTTAATTTCTAAACGGTATAATCAATTTCCTCTTTTGTGGTAAAGCGACAAAACGAAAAACGAATTGATGGCCTAGACATATCTGCGTTAATACCACGCAACACATGTGAACCAACATTACTTCCTGATGAACATGCACTACCAGCAGAACAAGCAATACCTGCAATATCTAAATTAAATAACAACATTTCTGCGCTGTCAATTTTCGGGAAAGAAACATTTAACACAGTGTACAAACTGTTATCAGAAATATCACCATTAAATTTCACTCCTTCAATTTCATTCATTAAACGGTTAGCCATGTAGTTTTTTAAACCCTTCACATGCATCATATCCTCTTCCATATCAGCATAAGCAATTTCTAAAGCTTTTGCTAATCCAACAATCCCGTAAACATTCTCAGTTCCTCCACGCATATTACGCTCTTGTGCACCACCAGTGATAAAGGGTTTGATTTTTACACGATTATTAATATACAAAAACCCGACTCCTTTTGGACCATGAAATTTGTGTGCAGCACAGGTAATAAAATCAACTGGCAATGCAGATAAATCATGAGAAAAATGCCCCATAGTTTGAACGGTATCCGAA
>JBJTMY010000140.1:0-43412 GCA_046073825.1 Bacteroidota bacterium | reverse complement strand
TGTAGAAGTAAAAACTATTGCTATGACACAAGGCAATAAATCAAGTCGTATTGTAGCATGGACATTCCTCACTCCCGTGCAACAAACCAAATGGGCGATTACTCGATGGAATCCTAAAGTAGAGGTAAAATAATTCGAATCATAATTTTACTTTAACTACGTGAAAAATGTAGTTGTTGATTTAATTCGTGATCTACTTTGTGTAAGCAACAACAGAAATTTCTACGTTCACATCTTTGGGTAATCTCGAAACCTGAACTGTTTCTCGTGCTGGAAATTCGCTGCTAAAATAACTACCATAAACTTCATTCACGGCTGCAAACTGATTCATATCTTTTAAGAAAATTCCAGTTTTAATTATGTGAGAGTAGTCGATGCCTGCTTCCGTTAAGATAGCTCCAATGTTTTTCATCACTTGATGTGTTTCATTTTCAATAGATGATAAGTCTAACTCTCCATTTGCAGGATTAATAGCAATTTGTCCAGATACAAAAAGCATATTGTCAAATTTCACTGCTTGCGAATAAGGTCCAATAGGAGAGGGAGCGTTTGATGTATTGATGATGGTTTTCATAATTAAATTTTTTACGAAGTTAATCGCTTTCTGATTTTGTGATGGTGAATTTATAAATTTGCCTCATGCCACGCATCGCTATCATCGATAATTACGATTCTTTTACTTATAATTTACTTCATTATCTTGAAGAAATTACCAATGAAGAGGTGGTGGTTTATTTTAATGATCAGGTCGAAATTCAAGAGCTTGAAACATTTGATGCATTAGTTATATCACCAGGACCTGGTATTCCTTCTGAAGCTGGAAAAACGATTGAAATCATTCAGTACTTTGGTGGAAAGAAGCCAATACTCGGTATTTGTCTCGGACATCAAGCAATAGCAGAGGCGTTTGGTGGCTCACTACGACAATTAGATCAGGTGTTACACGGGGTAGTTCGTGTTTGTAGTATTAAAAACGATGATGAATTATTTACGGGTATTAGTAAAACTTTTGAAACTGGTCGTTATCACAGTTGGGTGCCCGATGAAAAATCATTTCCTGATTGCTTACAAATTCTTGCAACAGATGATACTAATTGCATCATGATATTAAAGCATAACGAATTTAATATATACGGAATGCAATTCCATCCTGAATCTATTATGACACCCGTAGGTAAATTGTTGTTGAAGAATTGGGTGGGTTTGATAATTTGATTTTGTAGCATTGGGATGTAATAATTTAATCGCGAGGCCTCGCGAATCAAATCTTCAAATTGGCTCATCTTCAAATCAATTTAAACGATTGTAAATGTTTAATTACCGAATAGTTCTATTTTAACTTGTAATTTTACTGCGGGGTGGGGCTGTCGTCCCCCCATGGTATTGGTGTTTTTTTTTTCAGTTTTTATGCAAATTACATCGAGTAGCGAGAATTCACAAGCTACAACTGCTTCACGAATCAATTCAATAAATCACCAAATCACCAAATCATCAAATTGTCTCATCTTTAAATCTTCAAATTGACTCATCTTCAAAACAACCTAAATGTTTGTAAATGTTTAATAACCGAATAATTATTTTTCAATCGGTATTTTTGTCGCGGGGTGGGGCTGTCGTCCCCCCATGATATTGGTTGCTGATTATCTATTTCTTTTTCGAAGGATTGTCTCATTGATTTGGTTTTTAAACTTTAATACATTCAAATCCTCAAATCTAAATCGTCAAATCTTCAATCGCGAAGCCTTGCGAGTCAAATCTTCAAATTGACTCATCTTCAAATTTTCAAATTTTCAAATTTTCAAATCGTCAAATTGTCAAATCTTCAAATTAACCCATTGCCAAATTAACCCATTGTCAAATTAACAAGGTATCTTTGCCTCAGAAAGCAAACCGCCTTGTCGCCCTTCGGGGAGGAAAGTCCGGGCAACAAAGAGCACCACACTTCCTAACGGGAAGGCAGTAGTGAAGAAATTTACTACCGACAGACAGTGCCGCAGAAAACTATACCGCCAAGAAGTTAAACTCTTGGTAAGGATGAAAATGTGAGGTAAGAGCTCACAGATTGTGATGGTGACATCCAATCGGGTAAACCTTGTGGGTTGAAAAACCAAATAGGTTGGGGATGAGAGCTGCTCGTTCGAATGAACCTTCGGGTTCTGCCCCAATGGGTAGGTTGAATCAGGTGTTATGTGAATGACATCGCAGATAAATGACAAGGGCTCGCTCGCGAGAACAGAATCCGGCTTATAGGTTTGCTTTCTTTTATTATTTTTATCCCAATGTCTCTACGTCAAATTTTTATAAAGATTAGTAATAAGCACGATTTATATTATCGCTTGGTGCTTATTTCTGTTTCTATTATTTTAATTACCTATTTTTTGCCGCAGCAAGTAAAGTTTAAATATGATTTTTCTGCAGGAGAAATCTGGCATTACGAAGATTTACGAGCTCCATTCGACTTCCCAATTTATAAGTCGGAAAAGCAAATGGATGTTGATAGAGCTCAGATAATTCAAAATTCGACGCTTTATTTTTTAAAAGATACTTCCGCTTACTTGCGTGCTATCGATGAGTTTCATTCTTTATTCAATGCCGTAGAAAAATATCCTATTGGCGATACCATCATTTCAAAAATCTATTCCGATGGAATTTATGAGATTACCCAAAATGTACACCCTGTCGAAGGTCAGCAATTATTTATTGTAGTTGGTAATGCCGAATCTCCTTCAGAAGTTAACTTGCTCTTAAATATTAATCAGTTGTCAGAGCGAGTTGCCTATGAATTGTCCAAATTGAATAGGGAGTCGGACCAACTATTGAAAAATGCAATTGTTCAATCCATCCGTCCTAACCTCGCATTCGAACCTTCTTTAACCGAACGAAATCGTCAACAACAATTATCAGACATCAACCCTGTTCGTGGTATGGTGAAAAAAGGTGTGTTAATTGCGGAGCAAGGAAAGGTCGTTGGGCAACAAGAATACGAAGCTCTTTCATCTCTGCGAAAATCATATATGGGAGAAAGTGTTGGAAGTTCAATGCTTTCTTGGTTGTACATTGGATATTTGCTATTAGTTACAACAGCAATTGTTATCCTTCTTACTTTTCTTTGGCTTTTACGAAAAGATATTTTCTTGAACTCCCGTAAAATGGGACTCTTGTTTTTATTGATTGTTCTTACGTGTGTTATTTATTCCAAAGTGTTGATGATGGATAAGGTTGATGTTTTACTTGTTCCATTGTGTATTTTGCCACTTGTTGTTAGAGCGTTTTTTGATACTCGATCTGCTTTGTTCGTACATGTATTGACAATGCTCATTTTGGGTAGTATCGCACCTTCAGGTTTTGATTTTGTTTATATGCAGATTATTACTGGAATGGTGGCTGTTTTTAGCGTTTTTAATATGCGTAAGCGTGGTCAGTTGTTTTTGGCTGTAGGATTAATATTCTTGTCGTATTGCTTAACCTATATAGGTATTTCGCTTTTGAATGAAGGCAGTATCGATAAATTTAATTACGTAAATTTATTGTGGTTACTCGGCAACGGATTTCTTACATTATTAGCTTATCCATTAATATTTTTTATTGAGAAAATATTTGGATTAACTAGTGATTTTTCGTTGATGGAGCTTTCTGATTTTAATAGTGAATTACTCCGAGATTTATCATTAAAAGCTCCAGGCACATTTCAGCATTCCTTGCAAGTAGCCAACCTTGCAGAGGCTGCAATTTATAAAATTGGAGGAAACTCCTTGCTTGTTCGTGTAGGTGCATTATACCACGATATTGGGAAAATGGATATGCCAATGTATTTTATCGAGAACCAAACTACACAGGTGAATCCTCATGATGAACTTGCCTTCGAAGAAAGTGCTTCCCTAATTATCAGTCATGTTACTCTCGGTATTAAAAAAGCAAAAAAATATAATCTACCAGATGTGATTATTGATTTTATTCGTACGCATCATGGAACTACAGTGGTGCAGTATTTTTATCAATCATTTTTAAAAAATAATCCTGATGAAAATGCCGATGAAGCCGATTTTTCATACCCTGGTCCTAAGCCTTTTTCAAAGGAAACCGCCGTGTTAATGATGGCCGATTCTGTTGAAGCTGCAGCTAGAAGTCTATCAGTTCATGATGCTTCTTCTATCGAACGTCTTGTGGATGTGATCATTAATCATCAGATTAATGCAGGGCAGTTTGAGAATTGTGAAATAACCTATAAAGATATAACTGCAATTAAGAAAATCTTTAAGAAGATGTTAAATAGTATTTATCATGTTCGTGTGGCTTATCCATCAGCAAATTAAAGATTTATTTGTTTTCCTTTTTCCTGCAATTTCTTCACTATTTTTGTCAATCCTATGCCTGATATTATTCGATTATTGCCTGATGCTGTTGCCAATCAGATTGCAGCCGGGGAGGTTATTCAACGTCCTGCTTCTGCTGTTAAAGAGTTAATGGAAAATGCCGTTGATGCAGGAGCTAATAAAGTTCAATTGATTCTTCGTGATGCGGGTAAGTCGCTAATTCAAGTGGTAGATGATGGGAATGGAATGTCTGATACGGATGCTCGTCTATGTTTCGAAAGACACGCTACTTCTAAAATTAGAAAGTCAGACGATTTATATACTTTACGAACCATGGGATTCCGCGGAGAGGCGTTGGCTTCTATTGCCGCCGTTGCTCAGGTAGAACTTAAAACCAGATTGGTGAATTCTGAATTGGGAACCAAAATTCACATCGAAGGGAGTGAAGTGAAAGTGCAAGAGCCAGTTGCTATTCCGGAGGGGACTTCCTTTTCAATTAAGAATTTGTTTTATAATGTTCCAGCCCGGAAAAATTTTTTAAAGTCCGACCCCGTCGAATCTCGTCACATCAATGAAGAGTTTATTAGGGTTTCATTGGCAAACCCTGAAATTGCTTTTACTATGCACCAAAATGGTCACTTAGTATTCGACTTAAAGAAGGGAAATTTTAAGCAACGTATAGCCGCCATTTTTGGGAATAATTACTCAGAACGCATGGTGCCTATCGAAGAAGATACAACGATAGTGAAGTTGGAAGGTTTTGTAGGTAAACCCGAGTTTGCTAAAAAATCAAGAGGAGAACAGTACTTCTTTGTAAATGGACGATTTATAAAAGATAATTATTTACATCATGCTGTTACCGCAGCATTTGATTCGCTCATTTCAAAGGACGCATATCCGTCTTATTGGCTAAATATTAAAATTGATCCTGCATCCATCGATGTGAATATTCATCCTACAAAAACAGAAATTAAGTTCCTCGACGATAAAAATGTGTATGCTATTTTGCGTGCAGCAGTAAAACGTGCTTTAGGAAAATTTAGCGTCTCTCCATCCTTAGATTTTGAACAGGAAACATCATTTATTCTGCCTTTAGATAAATTAAATTCTATTCCTGTTCAGCCAACAATTCGTGTAAATCCCAATTATAACCCATTCAAAACAGAAACCAATGATGGTTCTGCAAATGTGTTCCGTACCACGTGGAATAATTCTGAGCCCTTACGTACGCAGGAATGGTTAAAAGCACACGAAGATTTAAAAAAGCCTACTTCACCCGTTCAGCAGCAGTTCAATAATCAAAAACAAAACAATTCGTTAATCGATCAGCTCGAAGAGTTAGATGATTTTAGGTTCGTTCAAGTAAGTGCTAATCATTTTACCGCATCTAGTGAGAACGGTGTTTTGTTAGTAGACATTATGGGGGCTTATGAACGAATTCATTTCGAACGATATTTACATGCGTTGTTAAAAAAACCTGCTGCAGCCCAACAGCAATTATTTCCACCTCAGATTCACCTTTCTCCAGCAGACGCTCAATTAGTTCGTGAATTAGAAGAGGATTTTCGTAAAATTGGTTTTGATTTATCCGATTTTGGAAATAATACCATCGTAGTTAACGGTATTCCTGCTGAATTGGAGTCTGGTAATGAAGAACAATTTCTTCATCAGATTTTTGAGCAATTTAGAAACAATCGTGACCAAATTCGATTGAGTTCTCATGAAAGTCTAGCGCGTTCAATGGCCAAAAGTGTAGTAACAAGAGTAAATAGAAAATTCGTAGCCCGAGAGCTTAAGCAAATTGCAATCGATTTATTGCAATGTGAAAATCCGAATTATAATATAACAGGTAAGCCTATCCTAAAATGGTTGCATGAAAACGACCTTCAATCCTTATTTTAATTTATGAACGAATACCGTCGCCCATCTGGGTTTCAAGTGCTCCCCCCGGTAGTGAAAAATTTACTTATTCTGAATGTACTGATTTTTCTATTGACGTATGTGTTGGATTTAAAACTCGGCTTCGATTTAAATGAATATCTCGGTTTGCATTATGTAACTTCACAGGCTTTTCTTCCTGTCCAATTTTTATCGTACATGTTTTTGCATGGAAGCATTACTCATATCTTGTTCAATATGTTTGCACTATGGACGTTCGGGACTGTTCTCGAGAATACATGGGGTGCAAAACGATTTATTATCTTTTATGCAGTTTGTGGTATAGGCGCTGCCGTTACCCAAACTGCGGTTGTTGGATGGGATATCAATAACGCACAAAAAGCAGCAAATAAGTATTATTCCGAACAAACCCCAGATGCATTTTTAGTGTTTGTGAAAGACCGTGATTTGATTGGTGAACAAGGAGGAGGAGTGGTAACTCGTTTTTGGCATTATTTGACCGATTATCATCCCCGTCAGGAGCTTGTTGATTTTGTTGATGCTTGGAATGGTAATAAGCAAGATTTAGGTTATCAAAATGAAGCAAAAGGATTTGTTGATTCCTATATGAAAGCAAAGGTTAATGGTGTTACCGTTGGAGCTTCTGGAGCAATTTATGGACTGCTATTAGCCTTCGGGATGTTGTTTCCTAACGCATTATTGTATTTGTATTTTGCAATCCCTATACGCGCTAAATATGCAGTTGCGTTATTTGGATTGCTAGAATTATACGCCGGAGCTCAAAATAGTGGAAGTGATAATGTCGCACATTTTGCTCATTTAGGTGGAATGATTTTCGGCTATTTCTTGATTGTTTCTTGGAAGAAAAAATCATTTGATCGGTTTGATTTGAACAATTAATTGAAGCGTTTGCAAAAATGAAAAGTGTACTCGGAGATTTTAAAAGTTATTTTCATAATAATCGTTTCTTATATCGGTTAATACTTGCAAATATTCTCGTTTTTGTTGGTGTAAATCTGTTTGATTTGTTTTGCTTCTTGTTTAATGTAGATTTTACTTTAGAGGAGTTTTTTCGCGAATTTCTTGGATTGCATGCGGGTTTTACAACCTTGCTTAAATTGCCTTGGACGATTGTGACATATATGTTTCTGCATGATGGCATTTTTCATATTTTGTTTAATATGTTGTTTTTATCTTGGACAGGTAAATTGTTTAATGAATACCTGGGCCAGCAAAAGTTAATGGCTATCTATTTTTTGGGCGGTATTGTTGGTGGATTGTTTTATGTATCCGCTTATCAGATTTTTCCCGCATTTCATCATGCTAATCAAGCACTTTTAATCGGGGCCTCCGCAGGTGTTCTGGCAGTTTTTTTTGCCATTGCTACCTTGCTGCCTAATTACTCAACTCAATTGATTTTAATTGGAAATATTAAGTTGAAGTATTTAGCTATCGTTATGTTTTTACTTTATGCATTTAGTATTCCTGCTGGTAATTCTGGTGGTCAGATTGTTCATATTGGTGGTGCACTGTTTGGTTTTGTCACAATAAAATTTCTTCAGTCAGGTACGGATATTACCAAATGGTTTTCTAAACTGTTTGCATTTAAATCAAGCGCTAGAAAAAAGTTGAAGGTGGTCTATCGTAGTAACGAAAATGCCGATGAAGTCTATTTAGAAAGGCAACGAATGACTCAAGAGAATTTGGATCGTATTCTTGATAAGATCAACCGCTCAGGATTTGAAAGCCTAACAGCCGATGAAAAGGAGTTTTTGTATAAAGCAAGTGGGAAGAAATAATTATTCCCAAATCGAGAAAATCTTGTTTCGATAGTGGAAAATTCCAACTCTTTTCTCTTTTTAGCAAAGAAAAGAGAAAATATATGACATTGAATGTCAATATAATTTAAAATAAAATGATAAATTTGTGTTCCCATTTGGCACATGGTATAATAATGGGAAGTCTCTAATTATCTAATCTAAATTTCTTATGCGAGTAAAAATCTCCTTCCTACGTGATCAGGCTTCAGCGAACACGATTCCATTACATCATCAATCTTTATTATGTGAGTCTTTAACCCCTATGATTGAATCAGTAGGTGGCGATGTATCTCAGTTTAGTTTTTCTTCTTTAAAGGGAACCTCGAAAATTCAAAACGGTTTTATGCGTTTCCTTAGCTCTAAAGTTACCTTGGTCGTTTCAAGTCGCCAAACGGATAAGTTAGAGCAGTTGGTATCAAAAATATTTGAACAACCTTATTTAGCAGTTGGTAAAATGAATTTAATGCCTCGTAGTCATGAAAGTATTGCAGATCCGGAATTCTCTGTTAAAATGCGTTATTTATGCATTTCTCCACTGATCTTAGTGGATCCGCGTATGGATTCGGAAAAAAGTCAGTTAACTATCGATCCTACTTCGCATGAATTCTCAGATATCTTATACGAACAAACGTTAGATCGTATGGAAAAAGCTGGTTTTACAGAGGCGGACTTAAACAACTTTGCGGAGTTCGATGCTCAACCTGATCAGGAATATGTTCAAAAAATTAATGAAACAGGAAAGAAATTCGCACGCTATTATAAAGCAAATGACGGAAGTAATATGATGGGGTATTTATTGCCTTTTACCCTTCATGCACATACTGATGTTCATCGTTTTATTTGGGAATCAGGAATCGGTGCTATGTCCGATCAAGGATATGGAATGGTGGATATGGTGAAAGAATAATTCCGTTAATAACTCATTGATGCAAACAGGACTTTTTAAGTCCTGTTTGTTATTTTTGGCCCACCCTAAAAAGTATTAAGCTTTGAAATTAAAAAAACGCCTTGTAATTCTTTGTTCAATTGGAGTGCTGCTGCTGGTAGTTTTACTTTTAGTTCGTCAACCGATTCTGAATTATTTGGTGGAGAAAGTTAAGGCAAAAGTGAAAGATAAATACCACGCAACGTTGATAGTGGGGAAAGCGGAGTTTAATGGGCTACGCGAAATATGCATTGACGAAGTGGTTTTAGTTCCCTTTCAAGGAGATACGCTATTTACTTTAAAACATGCAAGTGCCAAAATTCGCCTTTCCAAATTACTTGTTGGAAAAATTACTACGCGCGAATTGATTGTTCAAGGCGTTGCTATCACATTGGTTAAAAAAGATTCAATTGACAACTATTCAATATTCTTGAAAAGTGAGGGTAAAAAAGATAGTTTGTCGAACAACGATTCCTCTATTGGGTTGAATGATCGTTTTGCATCGGTTTATGAAAAAATTAATGATGTATTTAATGAAGAAATAACAATCGAGGACTTTCATTTTTCATTTCAAAAAAATGAAGTGGTGGAGTCAATCGATTTGCCTAAGTTGAATTTTGACGGAGAAAAGTTTAATTCATCTTTATTGATGTATTCAAAAGAAGGTACTTCCGAATGGAAAATTGTCGGGACCGCTGATGCGTCAAATGGAGAATATGATTTTTCAATGGAGAGAAAGTCCACTAACGTTTGCGCACTTCCGTTCATTGATTTGCTTGACGGTTTTAAATTCTGTTTTGATAAAGCCAATGTTCGATTAAAAGCTGATCCTAGTGAAGACGAAGTTCCATTGTCATTGATCTTTTCAATGGATAATTTTCTCGTTAATCATTGGAGAATATCGCCAGAAGATGTCATAGTGCCAACCATGTCGGCTCAGCTAAATTTTAATTTTTCAAGCGATAGTGTATATACAGCTACTCCAACCTTCTTTTCTTTAAATAAACTTCTTGTAAACTTTCATACGGCTTTTGCACGTGGTAAGTCAGGATATTTTACCTTAAATGCAGGATTCAATGCCCCTCAGGCGCAAGCACTTTTTGATGCATTGCCTCATGGGATGTTTTCTTCTTTTAATGGGTTTAAAGTCAACGGAGGTATATCTTACGCATTACGTTTTCATTTACCATTTGCAAATCCTGATAATTTGGAATTCGATTCGAAAATGACCCCTGAAAAATTTGTAGTGACGAGTTGGGGAAATGGTGGATTTTCTAAATTGAATGAGTCTTTTGAGTTTACTGCAATGGATGGTAGTCGACCTGTTCGATCTTTTCTAGTTGGTCCCGAAAATACGTCTTTTACCGCACTTACTAATATTTCTCCTTATTTGCAGAATTGTGTATTAACATCTGAAGATCCTAGTTTTTTTAATCACGGTGGATTTGTCGAAGAGTCATTTAAACAATCCATCGCAACTAACTTTAAAAAAGGACGGTTTGTACGTGGGGGGAGTACTATTTCTATGCAACTTGTTAAAAATGTTTTTCTTAGCCGAAATAAAACCATTTCTCGTAAATTAGAAGAAGCTTTAATCGTTTGGCTCATTGAACGCAATCGACTCGTTTCTAAAGAACGTATGTTTGAAGTGTATTTGAATATCATTGAATGGGGGCCTAATGTTTATGGTATCGGTGAAGCTTCAAATTATTACTTCGAAAAATCGCCAGCTAATCTCTCCCTGCAAGAGTCTGCGTTTTTGTCTAGTATAATTCCTCACCCTAAATACTATAAGTCAGCATTTGACTCTATTGGGGCATTCTCCAATTCCATGAGAAGTTACTATAAACTTATTACGAATCGTCTAGTCGCTAGAGAGAAAATTGCTGCATCAGAGGTGGATACCAATTTCCTTCCACTTCATCTTTCTCCAACCTGTAAGAATTATCTTATGCCTATTGATTCAATCAATGTGGATTCGCTTGAAAATTTAACTCCTTTGGAGATGATGGAGTAAGGTGAATTTGAAATTGATAGTTTCACAATCATTTTAGGAGTTGTAGAGGTGTTTTTAAGAATTGCCCACAGCAATAATGTTAAAAAACCAGTGTTTTAGTTAGTAACTTCCATTTACGAATTTGTTAAATTTGAAATTCGTGTCGTGTTAGTTTACGACCTTTGCAAAATTAATTTTAATAGAAGTTTTAAGATGGCGAAAAAAAGTGAATTGACAATTGATCATAATTATACCGAAGATAGTATTCAAAGCCTCGATTGGAAACAGCATATTCGGCTCCGTCCGGGAATGTATATAGGGAAGTTGGGAGATGGTTCAAGTAAAGATGATGGTGTTTACGTTTTGTTGAAAGAGGTGGTAGATAATTGTATTGATGAGTATGTGATGGGGTATGGTAAAAAAATTGAAATTGAAGTGAAAGATGGTCGTTGTCGTGTACGCGATTATGGCCGTGGAATTCCATTAGGGAAGGTGGTAGAGTGTGTTTCTAAAATTAACACGGGTGGTAAATATGACAGTCAGGCATTTCAAAAGTCCGTTGGTTTAAATGGAGTAGGTACTAAGGCCGTGAATGCCCTTTCTTCTTATTTTAAGGTGCAAGCAGTACGTCAAGGAAAAACAACATGGGCAGAGTTTGAACGCGGGGAGTTAACAAAAACAAAAAATGAACTTCCTACCGATTTATCAGATGGTACAGAAGTGACATTTGATTGTGATGGTGAAATTTTTAATGATTATCATTTTCGTACGGACTACATTGAAACAATGGTTCGTAATTATACTTTTTTAAATGTTGGATTAACCATCGTTTTTAATGGCCAAGAGTTTAAATCGGAAAATGGTTTGCTTGATTTGTTAAATACGCATATTAGTGACGAACCTTTGTATCCCGTTATTCATCTTCGTTCAAAAGATATCGAGCTTGCTTTCACTCACACAACGGGATATGGTGAAGATTATTATTCTTTCGTGAATGGCCAGCATACGACCCAAGGTGGAACGCACTTAGCAGCTTTTCGAGAAGCATTGGTTAAAACAGCTCGTGATTTCTATGGGAAAGATTTTGACCCTGCCGATGTTCGTACATCCATCACCGGTGCCATCAGTGTTCGTGTACAGGAACCGGTTTTTGAATCGCAAACAAAAACCAAATTAGGTTCGCAAAATACCTATCCAGGAGGACCATCACTTCGGACCTGGATTGTTGATTATGTATGTAATCAATTGGATAATTTTTTACATAAACATCCTGAAACAGCCGAAGCTTGGAAGAAAAAAATTCTTCAGAGTGAAAGAGAACGTAAAGAGATTGCCGGTATTAAAAAGCTAGCTAATGAAAGAGCAAAAAAGGCTAATCTTCATAATAAAAAACTTCGTGATTGTCGTGCACATCTAACGGATATGCGTAACCCTCAACGCATGGATACTACGTTGTTCATCACTGAGGGAGATTCTGCATCAGGGTCTATAACTATTGCGCGTGATGTAAATACGCAAGCCGTTTTTAGTTTGAAAGGAAAGCCTTTGAATTGCTATGGACTCACAAAGAAAATTGTATACGAGAATGAAGAGTTTAATTTGCTTCAAAACGCATTAAATATAGAAGATGGTCTCGAAACATTACGTTATAATAGAATTGTAATTGCCACCGATGCCGATGTGGATGGTATGCATATTCGTTTGTTGTTGTTAACATTCTTTCTTCAGTTCTTTCCAGAACTTGTTAAAAACAATCACGTTTATATTCTTCAAACTCCTTTGTTCCGAGTTCGAAATAAAAAGGAAACAATTTATTGCTACAACGATATAGAACGTCAAATGGCGATTCAGAAGTTAGGAGCAAAACCAGAAATTACCCGATTTAAAGGTTTAGGAGAAATTTCTCCCGATGAGTTTAAGAATTTTATTGGTAAAAAAATTCGTCTCGATCCCGTTACTCTTCATGGCGAATCTTCTTTACACGCTTTGTTAGATTATTATATGGGTAAAAATACTCCCGACCGTCAGGAGTTTATTATAAGTAATTTAAGAATTGAAGAAGAATTGGAGCCTACTGAAGAAAAAGAGCTAAGTGAATTGGAAACGGCTGAATAATAGTTTTTAAAAATGCAGAAAGATTTAGATAATTCGAAAGATAAAAGAGATGAACAACATGGTCAGGTAGGAACCATGTACCAGAATTGGTTTTTGGAATATGCTTCTTATGTTATCATGGAGCGAGCAGTTCCATATTTGGATGATGGTGTGAAGCCCGTTCAACGACGCGTATTGCATGCGATGTGGGAATTAGAAGATGGTCGTTATAATAAGGTAGCAAATATCATTGGCCATACTATGAAGTATCACCCTCATGGAGATGTTTCTATTGGTGATGCCTTGGTGCAAATTGGTCAGAAAAATTTATTGATTGATACACAAGGAAACTGGGGAAATATTTTTACTGGCGATAGTGCTGCAGCTTCACGTTACATTGAAGCTCGCCTTAGTAAATTTGCCTTAGAAGTATTATACAATCCTAAAACAACTATATGGCAATCATCGTATGATGGCCGTAATAAAGAGCCAGTCGCTTTACCTGTGAAATTCCCGCTCTTGTTAGCAATGGGAGTAGAAGGAATCGCGGTCGGTTTGGCTTGTAAAATTTTACCTCACAACTTTATTGAATTGATAGAAGCATCAATCGATTCGCTGCGAGGAAAACAAGTAAATCTAGTGCCCGATTTTCCAACAGGTGGTGTTGCTGACTTTTCTAAATATAACGAAGGATTACGCGGAGGACGAATTCGCGTTCGTTCGGTGATAGAAAAGAAGGATAAGAAAACACTGGTCATTAAAGAAATTCCTTTTGGAACAACTACTTCTAGTTTGATTGATTCCATTCTAGCCGCTAATGATAAAGGAAAAATAAAAATTAAAAAGGTCGAGGATAATACGGCAGCAAATGTTGAAGTGGTTATTCATCTTCATCCTGATTCTTCAGAGGATATTGAAAAAACGATTGAAGCCTTATATGCTTTCACCGATTGTGAAGTGAGTATTTCTCCTAATTCTTGCGTGATCCTTGACGGTAAGCCTCAGTTTTTATCTGTGAATGAAATACTGAAATTAACGGCACTTAATACCATGGAGTTGCTTAAACGTGAATTGCAAATTCGTTTAGGAGAACTCGAAGAGCAGTGGCATTTTAGTTCGTTGGAAAAAATATTTATTGAAAAGAAAATTTATCGTAATATCGAAGATTGTGAGACCTGGGAAGCCGTAATGGAAACTATTCATAAAGGTCTAAAACCATACAAGAAATTATTCTATCGCGAAATTACGGATGAAGATGTAGTACGTTTAACTGAAATAAAAATCAAACGCATTTCAAAATTTGATGCCTTTAAAGCCGATGAAAATATCAAAGGTTTAGAAGATGAAATCAAAGCAGTGAAGTATGATTTAGAGAATATTAAAAATTATACAATTAACTTTTATAAAAATCTTTTAAAGAAATACGGAAAAGGCAGAGAGCGTAAAACGCAAATTGGAGAGTTCGAAGCAATTGTAGCCTCAAAAGTTGTAATTAATAATGCAAAGTTATATGTGAACCGTGCAGAAGGTTTTGTGGGTATTGGTTTGAAGAAGGATGAATTTATTGCTGATTGTTCGGATATTGATGATGTAATCGCTTTTACGGCAGATGGTAAAGTAATGGTGACCAAGGTGGCAGATAAATCCTATGTTGGAAAAGATATTATTCATGTGGCTGTTTTCAAAAAAGAACAAGATGAAAACACGGTTTACAATATGATTTATCAGGATGGCTCCAAAGGCGCAATTATGATGAAGCGCTTTACTATTGGTGGTGTAACACGTGATAAAGCCTATGATTTGACAAAAGGTTTGCTAGGTTCTCGTGTGTTATATTTATCTGTTAGTACAGCAGAAGATGGCCCAACGGTAATTGTTAAATTAAAACCAAAACCTAAGTTGCGTAATTTAGAGTCAATTATTTATTTCGGTGGACAATTAATTAAAGGTCGCGGAGTTCAAGGTAATGTGGTAACAAAGTTTCCAATCTTAAAAGTGATAGAGGCTAACGCTGATCAAGTAACGCAATTAAGAAAAAAACAACCTGATATTTTCTTGCCTCCATCAAAAGAAGATAAATCGCAAATGAAATTAGAAATCTAATGTTTCCTGATTCAAATAATTTCTTGTTTACTATAGCCCTGAATTGTTTGCAGGGCTATAATTTTTTGGAACCATTTGCATTGTATTTAAAAAAGTACTTTCATGCAAACCCACATCTCGGTGCTCGCGACCGACGTAATGTTCGTCATTTGTGTTATGCTTGGTGGCGATTGGGGAAGGCAGGCACTCAATTATCCGAAAATGAACGAATGGCCATTGCTTTTTTCCTTTCATACCAAGATAACGATAAGTTTAGTCAGCGATTTTTTAAGAACGATTACTTACTAAATTCTATCACCGAGCCAATCAATTTAAAATGGGAGATTGTAGTAAAACAGTACGATGGGTTGTTTAGTTTATCAGATGTTTTCCCATTTCAAAGTCTGATAGAGACTTCTATCAACACACACGACTTTGTGTTGGATGGATTTAATCGTCGTAAGCTTTGGACAAGAATCAATCGTCATGATAAACAAAAGGTGTTAGATTTTTTTTATTCAGAGAATGTTCCGTTTCGAATTAGTGATGTAAACGAATTCGCCATGCAGTTGCCCGATGATTATGATATTATAAATGCTTTGCCGTTTCAAAATGGATGGCTGGAGGTTCAAGATTTGTCTTCACAGCTTCTTGGTAGTTGGTATCGGCCAATTGATGGTCAGAAATGGCTCGATGCCTGCGCTGCATCTGGCGGGAAGTCGTTGCAATTGTTAGATAGAAACAACAACATTGACCTAACTGTAACGGATATACGTGAATCTATTTTGAAGAATTTAAACTTTCGTTTCAAAAGAAATAATACACGTTTTTACCAATCCGCCATTGTTGATTGGAGCAACCCTCAAGAGGGTTTGAAGAAAATTTATAATGAGCAATTCGATGCGGTAATTGCTGATGTGCCATGTTCTGGTTCTGGAACGTGGGCTCGTTCGCCTGAACATAAAAATCAAATAACCGAAGATAAAATTAACGCGTTTTCCGATTTGCAATTTACGATTTCTAGTAACTTAATTCCAACTTTGAAAAAGGGTGGGTCACTCTTTTATTCTACTTGCTCTGTTTATCAAACGGAAAATCATCTGGTAGTTGATCGATTAATTAAACACTTTTCCCTTGAGTTGATTCAAAGTAAAATTATTGATGGTAGTAAATCCCAAGCAGATACCATGTTTGTTGCAGAACTGAAAAAGCAATAACGGATTATTTAAGTTGCATTGATTTACTACTGCAAAATACCCCGTCAATGTAAATTTCTGCAGTGTAAATTCCAGCTTCATACCTTTCCCCATTGGCTTCCCAACTTAAACACAAATCGCAATTGTTATTAGCATAATCAATTGTCTTACTCAAGCTGAATTGCATTTCACTTTTGCTTTTAAAGTCTTTAAAGCTGCCACTTCCCAAAGATCGGTCTCCAATCACTTTCCCATTTGGTGATACTAATCTCAAGTAAATTACTCGACTGCCGCTTTTTGCAATTTTATTTTCTAAAACGGTAAAGCAAACATCAAATTGGTCTGTTCTCTTTGCGAGTATAGTGGGTGCATATTTATCGTTATATTTTCTCTTGAGTGCACTGATTTTTAAATATTCCACTTTTAAAATGGAAGCAGTATTAACGGTGTTTTCTAAATCTTTCGAAATTTGCTCTACCTTGGTGTTTAAATCAGAATTGTCTTTCTTTAATTTGTTGTTTTCAGAAAGTAGATTATCAATTTTTTCTAGGTATTGATCTCTTAATTTTTTAATGGCATTTAATTCTTCTGCTAACTTTTTATTTAATTGATCTTTGTTGTTTTCTGATTTCATCAAAGAAGAAATTTTGTCTTCATACGACTTTAAATCAGTCATGGCATTAGACAATAAACTATCCATTCTTGCATTCTCCCCTTTATATTGGTTCAAATCAGTATAGGTCTCATTGAGTTCTTTTTCGATGTCTACTCTCGCAGTAATTAAACTGTCTCTTTCATTTTTACTATCGTTAATGATGTTCGATTGAACTGTAAATTGATAAATATTATAGCCAACAGAAAGTAATAAGAATAATAAAAGTACAAGATTAGTTTTATTTTTGTTTTCAGTCATGATTTTTATTTTAAAATGGGTATCGGGCAGTTGGACTTATTGATAAGTCGCTGAATTCTCTTGCAAGAAATTTATAATAACCAAACAGCGAAATCATTCCTGCATTATCAGTGCAATATTCAAAATTAGGAATAAATATATTCCAGTTTCCTTTGGATTGTTCATCCTGTAAAGCTTTTCTTATTCCTTTGTTTGCTGAAACACCACCAGAGATAGCAATTGTTTTAACTCCTAAGTCCTCGGAGGCTCGTCGAAGCTTTTTCATTAAGGTATTTATAATTGTATGTTGAATGGATGCACAAATGTCATGAATGTTGTTTTCAATAAAATCCTCGTTTAGTTTAGTTTCCCGTTGAAGGAAATATAAAACGGCTGTTTTTAATCCACTAAAACTAAAATCATAGCCAGGTATATCCGCTATGGGGAACTTGAATTTTAATGGGTTTCCTAATTGTGCTAACTTGTCAATTTCAGGCCCACCAGGATAAGGGAGTTTTAACATTTTCGCAATTTTATCGAATGCTTCCCCCGCGGCGTCGTCCATTGTTTGCCCAATAATCGACATTTTTAGGTGGGATTCAACGAATACCAATTGCGTGTGGCCTCCTGATATTGTTAAACATAAAAATGGAAAATCCGGTACTTGTTTTTGCTCTCCTTCGCGAGTTGCAAAATTGCCAATGATATGAGCCTGCATATGGTTTACTTCAATCAGTGGAATAGAAAGAGCCATCGAAATCGATTTTGCGAAGGAACAGCCTACCAAAAGTGCCCCAATCAATCCTGGTCCTCGAGTAAAAGCAACTGCAGACAATTCGTTAATTGTAATATTTGCCTCGATTAATGCCGCATGGACAACAGGGACAATTTGTTGCTGATGAGCTCTTGAGGCCAGCTCAGGAACAACCCCACCGTATTTAATATGTACTTCTTGTGACGCAATTATATTCGACAAAACAACTCCGTCCTTCGTTATAGATGCAGAAGTTTCATCGCAAGATGATTCAATTCCTAAAATGAAAATTGCTTGGGTGTTCATGAATATCACAAAAGTAACATTTGTTCGTTTACTATTTTATAATAAATCTTTAAAGTTAAAGGGGTGATTTCCTATTTTTGTATATACTTTCATCTAAGTGAAAATTAAAAAGGTCGGAAAAATAATTGCTTTTGTTTTACTAGGATTAGTACTGCTATTTTTTTCTTTGAAAATAGCAATACAATCACCTAGAGTACAGACGTGGGCCGTTAATTTAGCAGGAAATTATTTAAGCAATGAGTTAAATTGCAAAGTTTCGGTTGGGGCTGTAGATATCAGGTTTTTTAAAACTGTAGAATTAGATCAAGTATATTTTGCTGATCAAAAAAAAGATACTGTGATTTATGCTCCCGAAATTAATTTATCATTTTCTGCATTCAGTATTCCTAAACAGCGAATCATTATCAGTGAAGTTGAACTCAATAAGGCTAGAATTGGACTAGTAAGGTATGCTTCTCCCAGAAATTATAATATCGATTTTTTGATTGATTATTTTTCTTCAAGTAAAAAGAAAAAAACAAAATCTAAAAAATGGGATTTGAAAATTGAAGATGTTCTGTTAACCGATAATGTAATTTCTTATCGTGATGTAAAATACAATGAATCCACCACATGCATCAATTGGGATGATGTTTATTGTTCAAAGTTCAACTTGCACATCACCGATATTGTACCCGATACCAATCAAACTACGTTTGACATAAGGCAAATGTCATTTGTAGAGAAAAGTGGATTTGTATTAAATTTCTTTTCTTCAAAGGTAAAACTAACAGATAATTTTTTCGATTTTAAATCGTTGGCATTTAAAACACCAAACAGTGATGTGTTGTGTGATTTCAATATGAAGTATGAACGTATCGAAGATTTTGAAGACTTTATCAATAAGGTGGATTGTAAAGGTCAGATTTATGATAGTAAGGTGTCATTTAAAGATTTGAAGTATTTTTCAAGTGAATTGAATGACGTGGAAGAAAGAGTTTATATTTCTGGCTCTTTTAGAGGACGAGTAAATAAGTTTAAAGCTAAGAATGTCCATCTGAAATTCACAGATGATTTGTATTTCCGAGGTAATGTAACCATGACAGGACTTCCTGATATCGATGGAACGCTAATGGAAATTGAAGCGAAGGACTTGTGCTTAAATAAACGAGATGTTGAATCACTACCACAGTATCCATTTAATTTAAAAAAGAACATTGTGTTGCCCAATAACATTTCATTGCTTGGGAAAGTGCATTTTTCGGGTTCTTTTGATGGTTTTTACAATGATTTTGTAGCCCGTGGAAATACGACAACTGATATCGGACAACTTTTTACGGATATTAATTTTAAAGTGGGGAATGATGATAAAAATACGGTGTATTCAGGACAGGTTGGTCTAACAAATTTTAATGTTGGAAAATTCTGGAAGCTTGATCCTGAGGTTGGAGTAGCCACGTTAAATGTGGATGTAAAAGGTCGTGGATTGGAAATAAAAAATGTTGTCGCAGACATTACAGGAAAAGTGAGTTTGCTGCAGTTACATGGTTACAATTATTCGGGTATAACCCTGAATGGTCAATTTGCTAAAAAATTGTTTAACGGAGAATTTATTGTCGCTGATCCAAATCTAGAAATGGATTTTCAAGGCGATGTTAACTTTAGTGGAGACCTTCCGGAGATGCATTTTAATTCTTCAATTACTACCGCACATCTTGCTAAATTGAAATTGGTAGATAGAGATATATCTGCTAATTTAACCACTGACATTGCAATTAATTTAGTAGGTAATTCGATTGAGAATACACAAGGCACTATCAGTATAGATGATTTGAATTATAGCGAGCATGATAAGTCGATTAACGTTGAACAAATAGAAATTGAATCGGTAATCAATAAGCAAAGAGTACTGAAAATAAATTCTGAACTTTTTAGTTGCGCACTGAATGGCCAATTTAACTTAGATAAAGTTGCTTCTGCTACTAAAGTCGTTTTCTCGAACTACATTCCAACCAATACAGCCAATCAAATAAGCAAGGACGTGGTACAGAATTTAAATTTTAAAATTGATCTGAACCAAGTGCAAAGTATTTTAAACTTGTTTTATCCCCAATTAAAAATCGCAGATAATACCTCTATTTATGGTAACTTAAATTCGGAAGCTTTTCAATTAAGTTTAAATGTTAAAAGTGATTCATTGGGATATGAAAATATTTCATTGCATAATTTTAAATTAAATGGTAAAACTGCTAATGAAAATTTCCAATTGCAAACAAATTTGGATTCAGTTTATGTAGATGATGAATTAATGGTGGGAGAAGTTCGGTTAGAAGGAATAACACGGTATGATACTGCTAGCATACGGGTGCAATTAGCAGGAGAGAATAAAAAAATTAACAATGCTGATTTCCGATTTGATACTAAGTTTTTACCAACTGGATATACAACGTTGAAAGTTATTCCCGCGCAGCTTTTAGTGAATGGAAGTACTTGGTTTTTAAGTAGTGAAAATTACATGCTGATAGATTCATCGGGTATCTTATTAAGCAAGTTTGATTTTAATGCAGAGGATCAATTTGTAGGATTGTCGGGCATATTATCTTCCGATTCAACGGCAAAGTTAAAAGTGAAATTTCAAAATTTCGAAACGGGAAATTTAAATGACATCTTACGATTATACGATGCTCAAATTACGGGTATTGCCAATGGAGTAGCAGAAATTACATCGCTCTTAAAAAAGCCAATCATCGACGCTAATTTGTCAGTTGAAAAATTGTGTTGGTTCAATGATACGCTTGGCGATGCTAATATTATTACAGAATTCGATGGTAATGAAAATGTTGTTGCCATTAGAGGGGATTTAACTCATGGTGGTGATAAAAACTTTCTTATAAGTGGTAAGTATTACTTGAAAGAAAAGGATGATGAATTGGACTTTACTGTCAAGGTTAAGAAAACACGACTTCAATCGTTCAGTCATTATGTACAAGATGTTTTTTCTGGGTTTTCAGGAATTGCGAGCGGAGAGCTTAAATTAAAAGGAACTGTTAGCAAGCCATCGCTAACGGGTAATTTAACACTGCAGAAAGTAAATTTAACGCTTGATTATCTCAAAACAACTTATAATCTAAATACAGAAGTAGAGTTACTAAATAATAAAATTGTTTTTAAGGATGTTACAATTAATGATGTGAAAGGCAATAAAGCAATATTAAATGGAGAAATTACACATCACTACCTGAAAGATTGGAACTTTGATTTGGCATTTAAAGCGAATAATTTTCAGATATTAAATACCACCTCGAATGATAATGAGGTGTATTATGGGGAAGCATTTGCATCCGGAAGTACAACTATTAAAGGTGGAGTTGATAATCTTGCTTTTGGTATTGGATTAAAATCCGAGAAAGGAACTAAGATTTATATTCCATTAAGTAATCCGGAAGAGGTCAGCAAAACTGGTTTTGTCACCTTTGTGGATCATTCTTCTACATTAAAAAATAATTTGAAATTAGATTCAGTAGATTTTAGTGGAATTACCTTGGATATGTCGTTAGAAGCAACGCCAGATGCTACTATTTATTTAGTATTTGATTCGAAAATTGGTGACATCATTGAAGGGACAGGGAAGGGGAACTTGCGTATGACCGTGACGCCAACTGAAGATTTAAAAATGTATGGAAGTTATGAGATTGAAAGTGGTAAATATCTATTTACGATGCAAAATGTATTGAATAAGAATTTCTCCATTGAGCGTGGTGGTTATATTCGTTGGAATGGAGATCCTTATGATGCCAATATTAATATCAGTGCCTTGTATCGCCCCAAAGTAAGTTTATTTGACTTGTTTCAAGATAGTACCTTTAAGAAAAATGTACCGGTAATACTCCGACTTAATTTGACAGATAAATTATTTAATCCTAATATTTCATTTGATATCAATGTGCTAAACGTCGATCCAACGGTCGAAACACAGATTAAACGATTAATTAATACTGAAGAAGAAAAGTATCGTCAAGCTATTTCTTTGATTGTAGCCAAGCGTTTTTCTACTCCTAGTGATTTAAGTGAAAAAGGTGGTGTTACCTCAGGAGCCATTGTAGGTTCCAACGCTTATGAATTATTAACGAATCAACTTAGCAATTGGGCTTCACAAATCAGTGATCAATTTGATGTCAATGTGAGTTATAATCCTGGTGATCAAGTAACAAATGACCAAATAGAAGTAGGCGTTCAAACTTCAATACTCAATAATCGTATATTAATTGATGTTAGTGGAGGTACCGCAAATTCACCAACAAAAGGACAAAATACCACGAATATTGTTGGCGATTTTAACGTAGAGTATATGGCTAGTAAGGATGGACGTTTTAAATTAAAAGCATTTAATCGTTCAAATAACAATACATTAATCAATAATATTAATTCCAACTATACGCAAGGTGTAGGGGTGTTTTACCGACAAGAATTCAATTCATTTAGCGATTTGTTTAGGCGAAAAAGGCAATAGATTTCTCTTTAATTGAGTTGGATTACGTTAAAATATTGTAAAAAAACAAAATATCAATATTGCTTGCCCCTTTATATATGATTTTTATAGAAATTACTTATTGCTTTTTTCCAAATAAATTGCAAATTTGCTTGACAGAATAGATTTAAAATTATGACAAATCAAACAAACAGTGTGAAAGCACTATTAAAAGAACTTGAAAACGGAAAGCGTCAATTAAAAGCAGAATTCGATCGTAGTATGGGAGCTTTAGATGCAGCTATCAGAGTATTATCAATTGCAAAGTTAGATCCATCGGATTTAGTTAGAGGTGGATTAGACCGTAAGCCTGGAAGACCAATGAAGGGCGATATTGATTTAAAAATGATTGTGCGTAAAATTAAAGGTAAAGGAAGAAGAGGTCGTCCTGTTGGTTCACGAGCTCAGTTTCATGGTAACTTAACTCAAACTTTATTTGAGTTAGTTGTATCACAAAAACGATTTGTGCACAATCGTGATATCGTGGCGATGATGATGAAGAAATATCCAAACGTTGATCGTGCTGAATTTGCCAAGAAGGTATCTGTTTTATTAGCTTCATTGAAAAAGCAAGATCGTTTGGTAACATACCAAGACGGAGGGTACAGAAAAAATATGTATTGGGGAGTTCGTGAATGGTTAAAAGGAGGAAAGCCTGTAAAAGGGAAGGAACCTAAAAAAATGATATAATATCTTTAAATTAAAAAGGGCTGAATTTTTTTCAGCCCTTTTTAATTTAATTAAAGATTCGCACTGTTATTTTTTATCATCTTTCACTTCTTCGAATTCTACATCTGTAACGTTATCACCAGCATTATTGCTTGGTCCTTGTTCAGTGGTGTTTTCTGTTTGTTGAGATGCGTTATACATATCTTGTGATGCCGATTGCCATGCACTATTAAGTGAATTCATTGCAGTTTCGATTCCACCTAAATCACGGTTCTTATGTGCTTCTTTTAATGCTGCTAACCCCGACTCAATAGCCGATTTTTTATCCGCTGGAATTTTATCGCCAAAGTCAGTTAATTGCTTTTCGCTTTGGAAGATTAATGAATCAGCCTGATTGATTTTATCAGCTTCTTCTTTGATTTTACGATCAGCATCTGCATTCGCTTCCGCTTCTGCTTTCATACGCTTGATTTCATCTTCATTTAAACCAGAGGAAGCTTCAATTCTAATGTTTTGGCTCTTGCCTGTTGCTTTATCTTTCGCTGTTACGTGTAAAATGCCATTCGCATCGATATCAAAAGTAACTTCAATTTGAGGCACACCACGTGGAGCAGGAGGGATGCTATCTAGGTGGAAACGGCCGATTGTTCTATTATCTTTTGCCATTGGTCGTTCTCCTTGAAGGATATGTATTTCTACTGATGGTTGGTTGTCAGATGCAGTTGAAAATACTTCTGATTTCTTAGATGGGATTGTAGTATTGGCCTCGATTAATTTTGTCATCACTCCTCCCATCGTTTCAATTCCCAAAGAAAGAGGTGTAACATCTAACAATAATACATCTTTTACTTCTCCTGTTAATACAGCTCCTTGAATGGCAGCCCCTAATGCAACAACCTCGTCAGGATTCACGCCTTTAGATGGCTTTTTGCCAAAAAACTTTTCTACGATTTCTTGAATTGCAGGAATTCTAGTTGAGCCTCCTACTAAAATTACCTCATCAATATCTGAAGAAGACATTTTAGCATCAGCTAAGGCTTTTTTACAAGGCTCTAGTGTTCGTTGAATTAATGAGTCTGCTAATTGTTCAAATTTTGAACGTGTTAACGTCTTTACTAAGTGCTTTGGAATGCCATCAACCGGCATAATGTAAGGTAGATTGATTTCTGTTTGTGTCGAACTTGATAATTCGATTTTTGCTTTTTCAGCAGCTTCTTTTAAACGCTGCAAAGCCATTGGATCTTTTCTTAAATCGATTCCTTCATCATTTTTAAATTCATCACTTAACCAATCAATAATAACTTGGTCAAAATCATCTCCACCAAGATGAGTATCTCCATTTGTTGATTTTACTTCAAATACACCATCCCCTAATTCTAAAATCGAAATATCGAATGTGCCGCCCCCTAAATCGAAAACAGCAACTTTAGTATCCGTGTGTTTTTTATCTAATCCATAAGCTAAAGCTGCGGCAGTAGGTTCGTTTATAATTCGTAGTACTTTAAGTCCAGAAATTTCACCTGCTTCTTTTGTTGCCTGACGCTGAGCATCATTGAAATAAGCTGGTACTGTAATTACTGCTTCTGACACTTCGTATCCTAAATAATCTTCAGCGGTCTTTTTCATTTTCTGAAGAATCATCGCAGAGATTTCTTGAGGTGAATAAAGTCTTTCGTCAATTTTTACTCGAGGAGTATTGTTATCACCCTTTACTACTTCATATGGCACTCTGGTAATTTCATTCGACATTTTATCAAATGATTCACCCATAAATCGCTTAATGGATTGAATAGTATGTTTAGGGTTGGTGATTGCTTGACGCTTTGCAGGATCTCCTACTTTGCGTTCGCCATCCTTAATAAAGGCAACCATTGATGGCGTTGTTCTGCGACCTTCACTATTGGCAATTACTGCAGGTTCGTTTCCTTCCATTACAGCAACGCAAGAGTTCGTTGTTCCAAGGTCAATTCCAATTACTTTTCTCATATGTTTATTTTTTTTGTTTTAAAAAATTTCGCGGCGGCAGTCAATCAATATGCCATTCGAAAATACTGTCAAAAACGTGACATTAAATCTGATAAATAATAATCGAATTATGACAGGGTGACAAATAGTCCTGAAATCTAATTGAAAAGCCCAGTTGTATAATGACTGTACAACAAGGAATCGAGTGTAGGAGTATTAAACTTCATATTCGATACAGTACTAGACCATCGACTAGTGAAAACCCCTTTGCCGTTACTAAGATTGGTATATTCTGGAATATAATTCACTGTATTTCCTGGAGAATTTACTTGAATGTAATTATATAAGTCAGAAGTTCCAACAGTAAAAATAAAATCAGCAGCGACATATCCAATCGGCCTTGTAACTGTTGGGTCTTTGGGCAGATGTTGTTTTAGGTAACTAAAAAAAGAAGCCCCATCAATTAAAAATATTAACGACTGTCCCCCATTGGTATTCGTGCTTAACATATTATCAAGGTAGTAATCAATGAACTTATCAGTTCCAACAACTGCACCCGGTTTAAATTCTTTGTATTTAAATCGCATGATTAGTCCATATACTTTTCCATTTTTAGCAGATCCTATTCGAACGTTAAAAGGATAGTCTGACGCCAAGTTTACTTTCGACGATGGAAATAGACTTTGTTGGCTAATCGATTCGACCAAGTCAGTTGAAGCAACAGTGGTGGTACCCGTAATTTTATTCTTTATTTCTAGTTGATATTTGTTATCTGTTTTTAATTTGAAAAATGGTTTTAAAATCAAACTTCCAGTTGAACGATCTTGAAGATAAAGTTGATATAAACGATGCTTTTCATCTGTAAATAATCCTTCTACTTTGGTTTTATCAAAGGATGGATAAAGTACAATAGTATCGTTGGGGCTGCCATTTATGGTACTATAGATGTGTACAGAAATAGAAGCTGTATCATAGTAAATACTATCTGGATATTGGGCCATTAATAAAGCATTGCCTTCGCCTAAAAAACCTTTTTGAATGCGGACATAGTGCAAAGTATCATTCTTATTTAATAATCCGTAAACAATAGGAGTGTCCTTGTATTCATCCAGAATATCAAGCGTATTGTCGCAACTATAAAATAAAATACTAATTGTTAATGTTAACAGAAAAAAAATAGGCCTTTTTCTCATCGCTCAAATGTAGGTATTCTAATCGATAAGTTAAAAGTTGGTTGAATAATAAATATCTTAGCGTTTTAATTCTAAAATGAATCAGGTTTTTGCAGGTGTAGGGTTAGGACTTATAATGGCTTTGATGTTAGGTCCGGTGTTTTTTATGCTCATCAATATCAGCATAAAAAATGGATTTCGTGCTGCCTTCTTTTTTGCATTAGGCGTTGTTTTAAGTGATGGATTTTATATTTCGATTATAGAATTTAGTAAATCACTTGTAGGGTTTATTGATAGCCATAGGACATGGATTGCTGTTTTAGGAGGGGGGCTTTTGATTGTTTTTGGAGTATCTTCGATACTTAAAAAAGTAGTAGACCCTAAAGAGGTAGTGGTTCAAAAAGACAAGGGTTCTCTTGATTTGATGATGGAAGTGTTTAAAGGATTTATGATGAATTCACTTAACCCATTTGTTCTTTTTTTCTGGATTGGTGTAAGTACTACATTCGTTGCAACCAACCCAATTGATAAATACGAAGAGATCGTTTTTTTTGGTAGTGCATTATTGACAATTTTTATTACTGATTTGATAAAGGGTTCATTGGCTATTCAACTTAAAAAAATGATGACAATTCGTTTTATTACAGTATTAAATAAAATTTCAGGGGCTGGATTGATTCTATTTGGTATGCGCTTATTTTACCTGTTGTGGGTCGGTAGAATTTAATGGATGCAAATTTCTTGATTTTTTATGAACAATTTTTGGAAATCCTGCGTTAGAACTATAATTTTAAGGCAAACTATATCATTTTTTATTTATCATTCAATTTTAAAAAGTTGAAGAAATTAATAGAAAGAAAAGTATTAAATGATATGGGATGAGGATGTTAATGCACGATGAATACGAATTTGCTAAAAGAGATTGCTCCGGAGATTAATAAGTTGATCAACAAATATGTTGATGTCTCATCAAGCCAAACAAAGGTTATGATGACAACCACTGCATTTAATATTTTGAATTTTGAGCAACTGTCGGTCGAATCAGTGGTTAACCTAAAAAAAATAAATGATATTCGTTTTGTAAATAAATTTCAGGAGGCAATCAATGAAAAACTCTCCACTGGTGGAATTTATATTGGTTGCGTTGAAACCCATGAACAAAGAGCTAAGCGTATTAAAAGAAAATTTCCACCTGTTGTCGCACAAATCTATCAAGTAGCTGATTTTATTTTTAAAAGAGTATGGCCTAAGTTGCCTTTCTTTAAGAAAGTTTATTTCTTCCTTACTGATGGAAGAAATAGAACAATGTCCAAAGCCGAAGCACTTGGACGTTTGTGTTCTTGTGGCTTTCGAATTTTGGAAATAAAAGAGATTAACAATAGACTTTATTTTGTGGGTCAAAAAGAAAAGGCTCCAGTTTATGATTTGAATCCGTCGTATGGGCCTTTATTCGCAATGCGTAGAATAGGTAAGGATGGGAAGATTATAAATGTGTATAAATTCAGAACGATGTATCCTTATGCAGAATATTTGCAGGAATACATTTATGAAACCAATAAATTAACCGAAGGGGGAAAGTTTGCTGATGATTTTCGCATTACCAAATGGGGCAGATTTTTAAGGAAATTTTGGTTAGACGAGTTGCCTATGATTATCAATTTACTTAAAGGAGATTTGAAAATTGTTGGTGTTCGTCCGTTAAGTCGTCATTATTATTCTCTTTATACGAAAGAGCTTCAAGAAAAACGTAATGATTCAAAGCCAGGTTTATTGCCTCCTTTTTATGTGGATATGCCTAAAACTTTAGAAGAAATTATTAACTCTGAAATGAAATACTTAAAGGAGTATGAAAAGGCACCAATTAAAACTGACTTTCAATACTTTTGGGCAATTTTGAATAGTATTTTTATTAAGAGAGTACGAAGCAATTAATTTACCTACTCTGATAATTTTTCTTTTAAGTAGTAAATGCTAATAAATGCCATTAGTATTAAAGGAGATAAAAATAAATCTTCTAAATAATGTGCAAGCCCAGCACTTAGACGATAGTCGATATTAAAATTGTATAAAGTTAAAAATACAAAACTTAATACCATATATAGCACATAGGCAACAACCATTATTTTTCCTAAATAATGGTCTTGAGTATGGAAGTAAAGTACTAAGTAACTTAAAATTATATAAATTATACTAAAGAAAATAGATGACTGCAATTTAGGAGATAAGTGAAAGATGACTAAGTTGCTTACTTCATTGGAGTAATTAGTGATTTCAGTTTTAGGATATTTATTCAAAAAATGAAATCCAGATTGACTTATTACCAATAATTTATCTTCTCTCTTCCAACCGAAAAATAGTAAGATAAAAAAGCTAATGACCGCTAGCAAATTATTTATCGACAAGTTTTTGTTTTTCATTTTTTCTAACTGCTAATTGGTTTACCCAATAAATCCAAAGTGCGAAAATAATTCCATAAACAATTACTACAAAAGTGTAATGGTGATTGAAATCTAAATATTGCGGATGATAATTTTGAATTAAAGCTAGTAAGGCTGCTCTTATTAGGTTGGAAAGATGAATGATGAAAACTCCAACAGGTATATACCAAAGTTTGTTTTTTGAATTACCTGGAAAGCAAATTATAAAGCCAGCAAAGAGTACAAATAACTCAAGTCCATTACATGGATTGCCCACTCCAACCATTCTTTTTTGATTGATGTCGATTAAAAACTGATGATTCCCTGGTTCAATAGAAGTCGTATAACCGAAAATTTTTAAAAAGATACTTGCATCAAAAGCAACACGATGATTTAACCAATTATTGATACCCGATGTTGCAATAAAAAAATCATTAATAATAAACCACGTCACGTAAAGCAATATAGCCTTTACTATAAATATTACAACAATTTTATATTGTGAGTTTATTACGTTTACTTTCATAGGTTTTGTAAAAATAAAAAAGGTTAGCTTTTGCTAACCTTTTTTATCCTTTAGTAAAGTGTTATTTTTCTTTCTTCTTTTCGTTGATCTTTTTGATACCATAACCAGCACCTGCTACTAATAGTGCGCTTAGGCCGCCATCAATTGGCACATTTGGATTGCAGCTTTGTGCAAAAAGAGGAGATGTTGCAAATACTATCAAAGCAGTGACAGGCAATGTTGCTAAAAATTTATTTTTCATAGTGTTATATTTTTCTTGCTTATATAACAAATGTATGATGCCAAAAAAGGCGATGCAAGAAAAATTTCACTTATTTTCAAAAGCCTGTAATTTCAGGAGTCCTAAGTAGCGAGGGCGGGGCTCGAACCCGCGACCTCAGCATTATGAGTGCTGCGCTCTAACCAGCTGAGCTACCTCGCCATTTTGGTTTTAAGAGGTGCAAATGTATTAAAAATTATTTTAAGAAAATAGGAAGTGTCATAATTTAAACTCATGTCATTGAAAATGTGCTTGAAAATTTGTTTATTTTCAGATGTTTTGCGTAAATTAGGCAGTTATAATAACATGAAATTTTAATTGAAATACCATAGTATGCTTATGAAATTTTCTACTTTAAAAAATCTTTTTTATCTCCTCTTGATTTGGACATTTACTTGTCAAATGGTAGAAGCACAATCCTTGTCTACTTACCAGTTTTCAAGTTCCTCCAACACATTTAATTTTATTTCAGGAGGAACGCTTCTCGGTAAAACAACGGCTACTACTGGTAATGTTCCAACCTTAGACAAGGCCATATATGTTTTACCGTCAGGAACAATTCCCTTTTCGTTTAAATTCGAGAATAGTTATTTTACAGGGCTCACGGTGAATTCGAATGGGTTTATCACTTTTGGAACTCTTACCCAAAGTACTTCTTTAATATTACCACTATCTGATAACTCTGCTTTTAGTGGTGTATTGGCCCCAATGGCCAACGACTTAAATGGTTTTTACAGTGCCACAGATACTACGAAAAATTCAGAAATTAGGTATGAAGTTTTAGGTACTTCTCCATCGAGAATCTTTGTGGTTCAATGGAAATACATGCGTCCTTGGTCAAGTGCAACAACGTTGGTTAATTATTTAAATTTT
Source organism: Bacteroidota bacterium (assembly GCA_046073825.1). GTDB lineage: Bacteria > Bacteroidota > Bacteroidia > AKYH767-A > OLB10 > CAINEC01. Next base: position 12,747 of record JBJTMY010000140.1, on the reverse strand, counting down.
CAAGTTCGCTTATATGAAACATCCAACGCAATTGAGTTCTGTTATGGAAATGTCGGAACTGGTTTTTCAACATCTGCAGCAGGTAATAAAATGCAAGTTGGCATAAGAGGAATTAACAATACTTTTCCAACAAATGTGATGAATAGAAGTGTTGTTTATGGAACCCAAACGAGTTGGTTAAATTCAGTAGCAGGAACCGCAAACTCATCGGATTGTAGCATAGGTGGGACGTTAAATCCTTCCAATATAGTCTATCGTTTTGCACCACCAAGTTGTCCGCCTCCTGCTGGATTTGCTGCAACATATGTTACAAAGACCAACGCAACCATTTCTTGGACACCCGCTGTTAGCGCTTTGAAATATAAAGTAGAATATGGATTAAATGGATTTACGTTAGGAAGCGGCACTAAAACGGAGGTAACATCAAATACAATTGACTTAACAGGATTATCAGCTCAAACAACTTACCAGATTTATATTCGTCAATTTTGTAGTTTAACCGACTCTAGTTCAATACAAAGTTTTATTTTTTCGACAGGGAAGGATGGTGAAGATTGTTTGACGGCGACTTCTTTATCCTTACAAAGTTTTCCAACCACCGTAGCTTATAGTTCAGTTGCTTCTGGTGTTTCATTAAATGCACCCAATAATATTTGCTCAGATTCGATTGGCAAAGTTGGAGATGATGATGTTTGGTACAAATTCATTGCACCAAATAATTTGAATTCAAAAATTGTAGTGACTACGCAAGCAGGAACAATTAACGATTGGGTAATGGAAGTTTGGACAGATTGTCCAAGTACCTCCAATAATGCTTATCGCTGTTCGGATGATGTAAATGGTTTTATGCCAGAGGTTACTTTATGTCAAAATGAGTATACGCCAGGTGCGACGTACTATGTTCGAATTTGGACATACGCTCGTAATGCATCTGGTACATGCGGATTGGCAGTTTATACAACCACTGCTTGTCCATTACCTCCTTCAAATGATGAATGTTCAACAGCCACAAGCATCTCAATTCATCCACCCCAATCATGTCCTGCAAGCGCACAGACATTTACAAATGTCAATGCTACTGTATCGTCCGCTATTGCGCAATCATGTGACGCTGCGACGGCCGGATATACAGATGTTTGGTTTAAATTTAATACAGGGAATTTTGGTGACATTAATTTGACAATAACGCCTGGTACAGCTGTAGGATTGAAAGCTGCCCTTCTATTTGAATGTGGTGGTTTCGAAATTCAATGTTATTCAAATGCGAATGGGACTTATGCTTTAAATGGATTAAATCCGCAAGCTGATTATATTTTGCGTATTTGGACACCTGCAACTGGCACCCCTGGAACATTTAATCTTTGCTTAGCTGATCAATGCGATGTTCCCACAGCAGCGATTAGCGGATCGTATTCGATTTGTAGTGGGGCTACGGTTCAAGCTAAGGTAGATTTAACTGGTTATGCTCCATGGACATTCGTTTATACAGATGGAACATCTAATTACTCTGTTTCGACAAGTACAACTCCTTGTTATATTAATTTATCTCCAATCACTTCAAAGAATTACAATCTAGTTAGTGTAACTGGTCCATATTGTTCTGGAACTGTTTCCGGTACAGCATCAATAAATGTTTCAGCACCCCCAGTAGTAACACTCGCCAATTTAGGATTCACATGTAGCAACTCATCAAAAATTTTGACTCAAGGAAGTCCTTCTGGTGGTACATATAGCGGATTGTTTGTTCAATCAGGAAGTTTCTTTGGAAATTTATCAGGCCCAGGAACTTTTAACGTAACCTATACATATGGATTAGGAATTGGATGTCAACGATCAGCAACCAATTCGATTAATGTTTATCAGGCCCCTGTTATTACTAGTTTTTCACCTGCTACTGGTCCTGTTGGCACTGATGTAGGTATTTCAGGATATAATTTTACAGGAGTTAACGGTGTTCAATTTAACGGTGTGAGCGCTACGCAATTTAACGTCATAAACGATCTGGCAACGCATGCAACTGTTCCGGTTAATGCCACAACAGGTACAATTAAATTAATAAATTCTAACGGATGTTTTACTACCACTTCAAATCCGTTTGGAGTAGGTGTTCCAACCGCTTCTTGTACAGTAAATATCAAAGTGTTTATTGAAGGGTTTTATGCATATAATAGTACATTAACACCGGTTTCAGATGCGGTAAATGCCCCTTTAACCTCAGACACCATCAGTGTTTCATTATATTCCAGCGCGTTTCCATACAGCCATGTTACTACCAAGAAAACAGTATTGGGTGTTGATGGTCATGCATCTGTATCATTTCCTAGTGTTTATTCAGGAGGAAGTTATTATTTAGTAATTAATCACCGAAACTCCATTGAAACATGGAGTAAGAATCCAGTAGTTTTACCTTTGGGTGGAATTAGTTATAATTTTACTGCTCCTAATTCCTTTCAACGAAGTATAAAAACCACGGTTAATAGTACCAATAATGGGTACTAAACATTTATCAAATATTGCCGTTTAAATCGGCTTGAATTAACACACACAACAATATGCGTAAAATTTTATTTCAATTACTGGCGACTTTCTTCATTTTAGGAGGTAGTAGTTTGAGTTCAAACGCTCAAGTAAGTTTGTACGACTTTACACAAAGTGCTAGTACATACACCGAACTGACTGGTGCTACAACATTAGCCACAGCTACAGCAACAACAGGAACAGGCTCTCTTGATGATATTAATTATACATTAGCTAACGGGACCATTCCATTTAACTTCATATTTGATGGTGTTGTTTATACAGGATGTACTATTAGTTCTAATGGGTATTTAACATTCGGAACCACAGTCCCTACAACCACAAGCTATACGCCCTTATCAGCTACCACTGCTTATGCAGGAGCTATAGCTGCGTTAGGTGGTAATTTAAATGCTTATTTTGTCTCTGGAAATGCAGCACAGACAGGTTCAATTAGTTATCAAACATTAGGGTCAACACCCAATAGAAAGTTTGTAATTCAGTTTAAAAATTTCAAACCTCAAGCTCAAGGCACTGCTTATACGACTGCTATCAATTTTCAAATTATTTTGAATGAAACATCTAACGCAATAGATGTGATTTACAATCTAACAACAGGAACTTATACTTCAGCATCTTTTCAGGTTGGACTGAGAGGAGCGAATAATACCTATCCAGCAAATATTAAAAATCGAGCTGTAGTATCGGGAACCAATACTTGGTCTACCTCTACTAACGGTACTGCTAATACGTCAACATGTGGTGTGTCCACTTCGCTTCTTCCTACGGCTGGCTTAACTTTTAGATTTGCACCTACATCATGCCCTTCACCAACTAATTTATATGCAACACAAATAACGACTAACAGTGCTCAATTGCGATGGAATAATCCTGTTGCTGGTGGTAGTTTTATTGTTGAGTATGGTCCTGTTGGTTTTACGCTAGGAACTGGCACGGTGGTGAATACAATAGATTCATTTACCACAGTTGCCGGTTTAAATGCAAATACTTCTTATAGTTTCTATGTGCAGAAAAGTTGTGGAACAGGAAATAACAGTTTGAAAATTGGTCCTTCAAGCTTTACAACCGGAGGACTAGGTGAGGATTGTTCAACGTCTCAATTGTTAAATGTAGCAACTTCATTGGCCACATGCAGTTTTACAACTGTATCTACTGGAGTTTCTATTAATGGGCCAACGTCGTTTTGTTCTGATGTTTTCGGAAATCAAGCAACAAATGACAAATGGTTCAAATTTGTTGCTCCTGCAAACGGTAAAAAATTAGTTATTACAACACAGGCAGGTACCAATAATGATTGGGTAATGGAAGTTTGGACTGGTTGTCCAGATGGAGGAGGATATCAGATTAAATGTGGTGATGACCAAAACTTAGCAATGCCGGAAATTGCAATGTGTCAAAATGAGTACACGGCAGGCCAAACATATTATGTGAGGGTTTGGACGTACACACCTTATGCTGTTGGGACAATGAGTATATGTATATATGAAACTACCATGTGTGCGGTGCCTCCTGCAAATGATAATTGTGCAAATGCTATTCGATTATCAGTAAATCCACCATTGTCGTGCGCAACAAATGCTCGAACATTTTTAAATAATTACGCTACAAAAAATACAGATGCTGCTTCTTGCGATGCTTCAACAACTAAATCGGATGTTTGGTTTGTATTTAATACTGGAAATTTTAGTGATGTTGATTTAAATATCACTGCACTTACTGCTGCGAATTTAAAAGCTCAATTATTGTTTGAGTGTGGAGGATTTGAAATTGCTTGTTGGAATCCAGGTACGGGCACACGGACAATTTCAGGATTAAATCCTCAAGCAGATTATATTTTACGAGTGTGGACAGATTCTGTGAATGCAGGTACTTTTAGTATATGCATTACCGATAGATGTTCGAATCCTACAGCAACCATGTCTGGTTCATATTCAACCTGTACAGGTAGTAGTGTTTCTATTCCAGTCACATTTACAGGTACAGCTCCATTTGCTCTTACTTATTCAAATGGAACTACAACATCTTCTGTTACAGGTATCACAACATCCAACTATAATTTAGTGGTTACTCCATCTGCTTCATCTACTTATACATTAACTGCAATGAACGATGCAACATGTATTGGTAGTGCAAGTGGTAGTGCTTCGGTAACCGTTATTACCCCGCAAACGGTTACGTTAAACGCATTTGCTCCGATTTGTAGTAATGCTCCGCTTCAATTATTATCAGGTGGTTCTCCTTCTGGAGGAGTTTTTTCTGGTGTGGGAGTATTAAATGGATATTTTAACCCTGCATACGGTACTCAAACAATTACTTATACAGTTACTTATGCTTCTGGATGTACAAGAAGTGCTTCTCAGGTATTTACGGTGAATCCACTTCCTACAGTTACATTATCTTCTTTTAATAATGTTTGTAACACGGTGGCTCCATTTTCTTTAACAGGAGGATCTCCACTTGGTGGAACTTATGTTGGAACTGGAGTTTCCAATAATGTATTTAGTCCATCTGTTGCCGGTATTGGTACATTTGTAATTACTTATCATTATACTACTCCCGATGGTTGTACAGCTAGTGATACATCTTCAATAACAGTTACCAACTGTAGTGTCTGTGCAAATCCACCAACTGCCAATGCTGGAGTGGATAAAACAATTTGCTACAATGCCACAGCGAGCATAACAGGAAGCACTACCAATGCAACAAGTTTAACCTGGAGTGGAGGAAACGGTACCTATTCTCCTAATAATACTTCAGCAACTATCACTTATACTCCATCAGCATCTGAAATTACCGCAGGTATCGCTCGGTTAATATTAACAACGAATGATCCAGATGGTACTGGTCCTTGTGTTGCTGCTACCGATACAGTTATAATCACGATTATTGCAGCACCAGTTGTAGGGTCAATAACAGGTACTACCTCTGTTTGTAAAGGCCAAACAGGCATAATATACAGTGTGGTTGCTCAAGCAGGAGTTAATTTTTCATGGGCTGTTCCAACAGGAGTTTCCATTACTGCTGGTCAAGGAACGAATAGCATTACCACAACTTGGGGGTCAACTTCAGTTACAGGGGCGGTTACAGCTACAATAACAACAAATTGTGGTACTTCAACGGGTAATTTAAATGTTACGGTTAATACATCACCAACTGCTCCAACTATCACTGGTTCTACTTCTGTATGTAAAAATCAAACAGCCGTGGTTTACAGCGTGACTGCTCAAGCAGGAACTACTTATACGTGGACTGTACCAACAGGAGTTACGATAACCGCTGGACAAGGGACAAATAGTATTACCACTACTTGGGGGGTTAGTGCAGTTTCAGGAAATGTAGGAATATCTATTGCGAATACATGTGGAACGACAACAGGAAGCTTGAATGTGACAGTGGGTTCTGCGCCTGCAACACCATCAATAACTGGCTCAAGTGCGGTTTGTATAAATCAAACCGGTGTAGTTTATAGTGTTACCGCACAGGTTGGAACGACTTATACTTGGACTGTACCATCAGGCGTTACGATAACCGCCGGACAAGGGACAAATAGTATTACCACTACGTGGGGTTCTAGTGCAGTATCAGGAAATGTAGGAATATCTATTGCGAATACATGTGGAACTTCATCAGGAAGTTTGGCAGTTGTAGTTGGAATCGGAACCAGTGTACCTGCCATCACAGGATCGACAGCTGTTTGTACAAACCAAACTGGGGTTGTTTATAGTGTTGCATCACAATCTGGCGCTACTTATACATGGACAGTTCCAACAGGCGTTACGATAACAGCCGGACAGGGGACAAACAGTATTACTACAACATGGTCATCAACTGGTGGAAACGTAGTTGTTTCTGTAACCAATACTTGTGGTACATCAACGGGTAGTTTAAGTGTTGCAATAGGAGCAACTCCAACAGCACCTACTGTGAGTGGGTCAGCAACAGTTTGTTTGAATCAATCTAATGTTATTTATAGTGTAGCTGCTCAATCTGGTGTAAGTTATAATTGGATTGTTCCGTCTGGAGTAATTATTACTGCAGGTGTAGGAACGAATAATATTACAACTACATGGAGTTCTAGTGCGATTTCAGGAAATGTGTATGTTGCTCTAACAAATTCATGTGGCACAGCTAATGGATCATTTGCTGTTAGTGTAACACCCTCTACCGTCATATCTTCAATAGTAGGTTCTACGTCATTGTGTTTGCCTCAAAATCAAATTACATACTCGGTAACAAGCCAGGCAGGAGTAATTTATCAATGGACTGTTCCTTCTGGAGTAACCATTTTATCAGGGCAAGGTACGAGTCAAATCGTAACAACATGGACAACTTCTGCTGTTAGTGGAAATGTTTCGGTAGTTGCCTCTGGAGCTTGCAACAATGCTTCGTCATCGTTGCCAGTTGTTGTAACTACAGGAACATTAACGGTAGGTACAATCAGTGGTACAGTAGGCATTTGCGCTTCAACAACAGGGAATATGTATTCTGTCCTTAATCAAACAGGAGTTACGTATAATTGGACTCTTCCTACTGGAGGCACAATTACCTCGGGTCAGGGAACTAATAGCATAAATGTATCTTGGAGCTCTACGGCAACAGGAGGTGATATAAAAGTTATAGGAGCTACAGCTTGTAAAACCGATTCATCAAAATTAACAACCGTTCTAAGAACGGCTGCACCGACTCAACCATCCGTTATAACTGGAAACACAACCATGTGTACAAATGATTCGGCATATTACTATATTTCAAAATCAGCAGTTGCAGACTACTATACTTGGGTGCCTGATACAGGCATGACTATTAATGGTTCTGCTGTGGCAATTTCAATTCCTGACACAATGGTGAAGGTGGTCTTTAATTCTGCTTTTACTGGCGATACAATTAAAGTTCGAGCTGGTAACTGTAAAGGAGTTGGTGCTTATCGCGTGTTGAAGATTTCTTCTCGTACAACTGTACCTTCTGCGATTACATTAATTAATGGTCAGTCAACAGGACTGTGTGGAGTTACGAGTGTAACCTATTCTATTACCGCATCTTCTGGAGCAACCAATTATACATGGAGGACAAATATTACAGGCGCAAAAATTAATGGACAATCAGTTAGTACTTTAACAGTTGATGGTAGTATATTATCAGTAACAATCTCTTATCCAACTTCATGGGTAGGTTCGGGTAATATTTATGTTAAGGCAAACAATGGGTGCGGTTCAACTGCTGAAGCCAGTCTTGCCGTTTCTTCGATTGTTCCAACACCTGGAACAATAACTGGAAATACATCTGTTTGTCCTAATCAAACAGGAGTTGTTTATAGCATTGTTGCACAATCAGGAGTTTCCTATAATTGGACGGTTCCAAATGGAGTTACCATAACATCTGGCCAAGGTACTAATAGTATTACTACAACATGGACATCAACTGCTGTTGCAGGTAATGTAACTGTTACACTTACCAGCGCTTGCGGAACTTCCTCCAATACAATCAATGTTGGTCTAGCATCCGGTAGTTTATCCGTTGGTCCAATAACAGGTAATGCTTCAAACTGTAAAAATTCAACGGGTATTATTTACTCAATTCCTGTAGTATCAGGTGCTACTTATGCTTGGACAGTTCCGACTGGAGTGACCATTACAGCGGGTGCGGGCACCAACTCAATTACTACTTCATGGTCATCAACTGCAATTGCAGGCAATGTGAGTGTAACCGCAACCACTACTTGCTCATCTGGAAGTGCTACATTAGCAGTAGGTATAAATTCTGGTCTTGTTGTAGGGACTATTACGGGGAACACTCCAATTTGTCGACCTGCAACTGGAGTTGTTTACAGTGTTACTGCTCAAGCAGGAGTGACTTACGTTTGGACAGTTCCGACAGGAGTAACAATAACTGCCGGTGCGGGCACTAATTCCATTACTACTTCTTGGTCTTCAACGTCAGTAACAAGCGACATTAAAATTGTTGGGACATCATCATGTGGAGTTGATTCTACTATCAAAACTATTACAGTAAGAACAGCTGTTCCAACTCAACCGAGTACCGTTACCGGAGCTGCTTCTGCTTGTATTGGTGACGCTTTAAAATATAGCATCTCAAAAGTAGCTACAGCTGATTATTATGTTTGGACCCCTAAGGCAGGAATGTTGGTTAATGGTTCAGCAACCGCATTAACAACAACTGATACAGCTGTTACAGTTACATTTACAACAGGATTTGTTGGGGATACGCTGAAAGTCAATGCTGGAAATTGTAAAGGGCTTAGTACCGTTCGTACAAAAGTAATTTCGAAAAATACCGCAGCACCTACAACTCCGGGAACAATAACCGGACAAACAACGGGAGTATGTGGAAGCACGTACACTTATTCGTTTGCTTCTGCTGTCGCAAATGCAACTTCATATACTTGGAGAACAAAAGTAACAGGTGCATTGATGAATGGACAAGCTGTTCAATCTATCACATTGGCTGCTCCAATACAATCAGTGACCATCACTTATCCAATAGGATTTACTACCGATACACTATTTGTGAAATCGAATAATGGTTGTGGTTCAAGTGCGGAAAGAACGCTTGTTATTACTGCTAAGCCTGCAACCCCTGGAGCAATTACAACACCAACAACATTATGTTATGGTACTACCGTAGCTCAAGTATTTTCAATTGGTGCTGTAACGGGTGCTACTTCTTACACCTGGACATATCCTTCTACAGGAACTACGTATGTTAGTGGTCAAGGATCTACTAATTTGTCATTGTATTTTACTGCATCTGGCTCTAAAGCAATAACCGTAAAAGCAACCAATGCTTGTGGTACAAGTAGTGCTAAATCGACTTCTGTAAATCCATCGACAGCTTGCCCAACGGCTCGTGATGGTAGTGCATTTGATTTATCAGGCATTGTGGTTTATCCTAACCCTACACAAGGAAATGTGACAGTTGCCTATACTGCCACTGACAACAGCGAATATGTATTAACAGTGCTTGATATGGCAGGTAGAGAGGTAGAACGATTAGTTGTGAATTCAATCGAAGGATACAATCAAACGGAATTAAACCTTCAGTCATTGGTAAAAGGTACATATATTATCGCTTTAAAAGGAAATGGTTTGGTTACTCAAACTCGTTTGATAGTTGAATAAATAGTATTCTTAAATACTTCAAAAATTAAAAAGGGACTTTTCAATTGGAAAGTCCCTTTTTATTTAATTCAAACTACTATAATTCCTTACCTAATATACTTATTTTTGCCCCATGAATTCTATTATATCGGACCAAGAAATTATACCATCAAAAGAAGTATTATTAAACGCCTTTAAACTCATGACAACAGCCAAAGAAATGGCAGTTTTATATGAAGAAAGGGCCTCTTTTACAGCAAAATATGTACACGCAACGTCTAGAGGGCATGAGGCGATTCAATTAGCAGTAGGACTTCAGTTAAAAGCTCAAGATTATTTAAGTGCTTATTATCGCGATGATAGTATGTTACTAGGTATCGGAATGCAGCCTTACGAATTAATGCTGCAGTTAATGGCAAAAAGAGATGATCCGTTCAGTGGAGGAAGAACTTATTATTGTCATCCAAGTTTGAAAAGAGAAGGGTTTCCAAAAATTCCTCATCAAAGTTCTGCAACTGGAATGCAAGCAATTCCTACAACTGGTGTAGCAATGGGGATACAGTATTTGCAACGCCAAGGATTATTGGATCATGAAGTTTCAGAAAATCCATTGGTCGTTTGTTCCCTAGGTGATGCATCTGTTACGGAAGGAGAAGTGGCGGAAGCATTTCAGATGGCTGCTCTAAAACAGTTTCCAATTGTATACATCGTTCAGGATAATGATTGGGATATTTCTGCAACATCAAAAGAAACTAGGGCAATGAATGCCTATGAGTATATCAAAGGATTTAAAGGAATAGAAGCTGTAACAATCGATGGAACTGATTTCGTTGAATGTTATAAAGTGATAAGTAGTGTTTTTGAAAATGTAAGGAAGGAATCAAAGCCTTGGTTAGTTCATGCTAAAGTTCCATTGTTAAATCATCATACTTCTGGAGTGCGGAAGGAATGGTACCGCGATGACTTAGAAGAGAGTACTAAACGTGATCCCTTACCGAAGTTTAGACAATACCTTCTAGATTTAGGAATCAATGAAATTGAGTTGTTTTCAATCGAAGAAGAAGTAATAAAAAGTGTTTTAACAGATTATGAGAAAGCAAAGAACTCAGAAGACCCTCGTCCTGAAGATTTGTTTACTCACGATTACGCACCTACGCCAATTCAAGAAGAACAGGGCGTTAGAGCTCCTCAAGGTGGTGAAGCAAAGGTAATGGTAGATTGTGCCTTATTTGCTATTCAGGAATTGATGGAGAAACATCCAGAGTGTTTATTATATGGCCAGGATGTGGGAGGTCGATTAGGAGGTGTTTTTAGAGAGGCGGCTACCTTAGCTCAGAAATTTGGAGATAATAGGGTTTTTAACACACCTATTCAAGAAGCATTTATCATTGGAAGTACCGTTGGTATGAGTGCAACAGGATGCAAGCCAATTGTGGAGGTTCAGTTTGCAGATTACATTTGGCCAGGTTTGAATCAGTTATTTACGGAGGTCAGTCGTTCCTGTTATTTGAGTAATGGTAAATGGCCTGTTAGTTCCATTATCCGCGTGCCCATTGGCGCTTATGGAAGTGGAGGACCTTATCATTCATCAAGTGTGGAAAGTGTTTTAGCGAATATACGAGGAATAAAAATCTGTTACCCTTCTACTGGGGCCGATTTAAAAGGGTTAATGAAAGCAGCATATTATGACCCAAACCCTGTGGTTATGTTAGAGCACAAAGGGTTGTATTGGTCAAAAATAAAAGGAACAGAAGATGCAAAAACAATTGAACCATCCGAAGATTATATTTTACCGCTCGGAAAAGCAAGAATAGTTCAAGAAACTGATTGTCACCCAACAAAAGATACCCTTACCGTTATAACGTATGGTATGGGAGTGTATTGGGCAAAAAATGCCGCAAAAGATTTTGAAGATCAAATTGAAATAATTGATTTAAGAACGATTGCTCCATTGGATGAAGAAACAGTTTTTAATTCTGTGAAGAAACATAGCAAGTGTATAGTATTAACTGAAGAGCCCTATAATAATTCATTTGCCCAAGCACTGGCAGGAAGAATTTCACAAAAATGCTTTATGCACCTAGACGCACCCGTTATGGTTATTGGGTCAGAAAATTTACCGGCTATTCCCCTAAATAGTACATTGGAACAAACGATGCTGCCCAATGCTGAAAAAGTGAAAGTGCAAATGGAAGCGTTATTAAAATACTAATCGAATGTTTAGATTGAAACTACCAACAGATCCTCGTTGGGTAAATATTGTAGAAAAAAACATTGAAGAAATTTTAACTGATCACGCTTATTGTGAACAAAAGGCTGCTTCTAATGCAATTACTATTGTGGTGAAGTTCCCGGAAAAAACGGAACTCGTAAATGCCATGCTTGAATTAGCACAAGAAGAGTTGGATCATTTTAAACAAGTTCACTACAAACTAACCGAGAGAGGGTATGTGCTTGGAAAAGAACGAAAGGATGAGTATGTGAATTTACTTTATGAGTTTCAACGTAAAGGCGGTTCTCGTGAAGTGCACTTGATTGACCGATTGCTGTTTGGTGCTATGATTGAAGCAAGAAGTTGTGAGCGTTTTAAAGTGTTGTCTGAAAATATTCAAGATGAAGACTTAAAGCAATTTTATAAGAAACTAATGATTAGTGAAGCAAATCATTATACTCAATTTATTCACTTTGCCAGAAAATATGCTGAACAAGAAAATGTAGATGAGCGTTGGCAAGAATGGCTCGATTACGAAGGAGAAATTATTAAAGGATTTGGTTTGAAAGAGACAATTCATGGGTAGTATTATTAATAAGTTATTTGCTGGCCGATTTCGTGTACTCTTCGGACTCTTGAAGATATTTCTTCTTGTTTCAATGGTGACACGTCTTGTGCTTGCAATTAAATCCAGTAATTCTGTTAGTTGGAATCCAATCGATATTTCGCTTTCGTTTGTTATTGGATTTCTATTTGATTTGATTGCCTTCTTCTACTATGCGTTACCGTTAGTTGTAGTAATTTTTATAACTCCTACAATTGTTGCTAAGTCGAGATGGTATAAGGCTATTTGCTGGTTTTTTTATGGATTGACCATTTTTA
>JBJTMY010000139.1:0-2656 GCA_046073825.1 Bacteroidota bacterium | reverse complement strand
GAAATTGAAAAAATCAAAGAATATGCTGCGGAAGATGCTGACATTACGTTTCAACTCAAACATATTTTTACGCCTTTAGTCAAACAAAAAGAAGTTGAAAAAGTGTTTGATGAAATTGAAAACCCTTTGGTGAAAGTGATTGCCAATATGGAGTTTGAAGGCATCAGAATTGATGAAACATTTTTAAATGATTACGCAAAAGTGTTAGATCGTGAAGCAAAAATTGCAGAAGAAAAAGTGTTTGCAGCGGCTGGTGTTCGATTTAATTTAGCATCACCAAAACAACTTGGCGAAGTTTTATTTGACAGAATGAAATTGGATGAGAAAGCCAAGAAAACCAAGTCTGGTCAGTATGCTACGGGTGAAGATGTGTTGTTGAAGTTGGCGAAGAAACATCAAATCGTTGATGATATTTTGGCGTATCGTGAGTTCACGAAGTTGAATAATACTTACGTTGAAAAATTGCCATTGATGAAAAATCCGAGAACTGGTCGGGTGCATACCAGCTATGCACAAGCGGTTGCGGTTACTGGAAGATTAAGCAGCAACGAACCGAATTTGCAAAACATTCCAATCCGAACTGCAAGAGGAAGAGAAATCAGAAAAGCATTTATTCCACGTGATGAAAATTTTGTGTTGCTCAGTGCTGACTATTCGCAAATTGAATTACGCATTGTGGCGGCGATTAGCGGCGATGAAAATATGTGTGCTGCATTCCGCAATGGCATTGACATTCACACGGCTACGGCTGCAAAAGTTTTTGGTGTGAGTGAAAATGAAGTAACGAAAGAAATGCGTTACAAAGCCAAGAGTGTGAACTTCGGCATCATTTACGGACAAGGTGCTTTTGGTTTGGCGGAAAATTTAAACATCAGCCGCACCGAAGCAAAAGAAATTATTGACAACTACAAAAAGCAATTCAGCGGCATTCAAAAATATATGGATGAAACCGTGAACTTCGCTCGTGAACACGGTTACGTGCAAACGCTGATGGGACGCAAGCGTTGGCTTCGTGATATTAATTCGGGCAATTTTACCATCAGAGCTTTTGCTGAACGCAACGCCATCAACTCTCCGATTCAAGGCACTGCGGCGGATATGATTAAGTTGGCGATGATTAAAATCAATGACGAATTACGAATGACAAATTACAAATCACGAATGCTTTTGCAGGTGCATGATGAATTGGTTTTTGATGTACACAAAGATGAAATTGAAATCATCAAACCTATCATCAAACAATGTATGCAAAACGCTTTGCCATTGCCTAACGGCGTTCCTGCTGAATGCGAAATGGGAACAGGATTGAATTGGTTGGAAGCGCATTAATATTTACGATTTGTTGATTGACGATTTACGATTGAAATGCAAAAAATATTTTGATAAATTTGTTTGAAAAAAATAGCAACCGGACGCAATTTGCGACCAGTTATTAAAGTCTTACAAACCAATAGCAACAAAGGATTCAACGATTTTAAAATAGCAACTGGACGCAATTTGCGTCCAGTTCAAAGCAAAATAAATAAGATGAAACAACTAATTCCACACACTAACTTCGGAACATTGATTTTCGAATTTAGAGAATTGAAAGTAATGATAGATGCTGATTTATCGCAGATGTACGAAATAGAAACAAAGCGATTAAAAGCACAGGTACGAAGAAATAAAACTCGTTTCCCGAAAGATTTTATGTTTGAATTAAATGCTAAGGAAAAAGCTGAATTATTAAAACGTGAACCACGATTTGAAAATTTGAAACACAGTTCTACAAATCCAATGGTATTTACTGAACAAGGTGTAGCAATGCTTTCAAGCGTTTTGAATTCAAAGAAAGCCATTGAAATTAATATTGAAATTATGAGAGCATTTGCCCAATACAGAGCTTTGCTATTGGAAAATAAGGATTTGAAAAAACAAATAAAGTTGTTGGATTTAAAACTGAATAAAGCTTTTCAATTTTTGCTAAATAAAATTGATGCACTTGCGCCGCCAATAACCGAAAGAAAAAAGATTGGTTATAAAATTAGTAGCGAAGAAAAGTAAACGCTTTGCCATTGCCTAACGGCGTTCCTGCTGAATGCGAAATGGGAACAGGATTGAATTGGCTGGAAGCGCATTGATATTTACGATTTGTTGATTGACGATTTACGATTTTAAAACTCCGAAGGAGTTAAATGTTTATAACCTCCGATTTTATCGGAGGACACTGAAAGCCGCAACACATAACAACTCCAAAGGAGTTGAATAAGTTGTAAAATTGAATGAATGAGATTTGTCAAGTTTTAAAAACTTGACAAATCTTTGGAATTACGATTTATTGATTGACGATTTACGATTGAAATGCAAAAAATATTTTGATAAATTTTTTCGCAAAAAATCTTACCTTCGCTTGAAATAAAAAAAATGAAAAAAACAATTTTTACCCTTTTACTAGTAACAGCACTTAAAGTAACCACTTTTGCCCAATATGTTCAGTTAGCTCCCATTCATTGGGGCGTTGATAGTGCTTCTTTGGTTGGTGTTGTTGTTGCTCCAGATACTAATGTTATTTGGGTTATGCCTAATAGTTATAATCAACCTTGGGCTGATTTAGCTACAAGAACAACCGCCGATTTTGATGGCGGAATAAAAAGACATGCATGGAATTTAGTAAGAA
>JBJTMY010000138.1:0-8637 GCA_046073825.1 Bacteroidota bacterium | reverse complement strand
TCCGCAATTGATTCTATGATTCCTGTAAACATGGGTATAAAGATAGGAAAGTGAAATTTAAACAAGTTTAGAAATTAGATGATAATTTAAAACATATCTAAGAATTCTATTTCTTTAACCATGGATGCTAAACCTTAGCTAATACAATATCTCTATTCGTTTCAATATTGATTAGCATATTTTCAAATTACCACATTAACTCATTTCAAATTATATCTACATTTGTCCATTCTAAAATCATATTCCTATGAGAGCTGTATTTATTACTTTATTCGTATTCATTACAACGGTATCATTTGCACAAAAGAAAAATCTAACACTGGATGAATCCGTATTGCAACAACGCACTTCACTTGCACCTAAACGTCTTGCTCAATTACAATGGGTAGCAAATACCGATTCGTATAGTTATACGGATGGCGATAAACTAATAGTTGAAAGTACTACAGCGAATTCTAAAAAAGAATATTTATTAGCTGATATCAATTCAATTTTAAAAGCTGCTAAACAAGACACCTTGGCAAAATGGGTATTAGTCAATTGGAAAACAACAAACAGTTTCGAAATTCAAGTTGGAGATAATACAAATACGATTGATTTATCTAGTAAAAAAATAACGAATACTAAAACCAGTAAACTCACTGAAACAGCTCAGGTTCCTGAGAATGGTCCGCAGGGTGATGTAGCGTATGTGATTGAGAATAATATTTACATCGACGGAAAACAAATTACAATCGATGGGAAACGTGAATTAGTTTACGGAAAGAGTGTACACCGTGAAGAATTTGGAATTGAAAAAGGATTGTTCTGGTCGAACAGTGGTTCACAACTTGCATTTTACCGAATGGACCAAAGCATGGTGGCTGATTATCCAATTATCAATTGGAATGACAAACCAGCATCCGAAAAATTAATTAAATATCCTTTTGCAGGTGCAACTAGTCATGAAGTAACCATTGGAATTTATAATAAATCAAACGGCAAAACTATTTACTTAAAAACTGGCTTACCGAAAGATCATTACTTAACCAATATTGCATGGAGTCCTGATGATAAAACTATATATGTAGCAGAATTAAATCGCGATCAGAATGAAATGAATTTAAATAGCTACAATGCTTTAACAGGAGATTTTATAAAAACACTTTTTACAGAGAAAGATGAAAAATATACTGAGCCTTTACACCCCATTGAATTTGTACCAAACAACGCACAACAATTCATTTGGCAGAGCAGAAGTGATGGATTTAATCATATTTACTTATACGACATTAATGGCAAATTAATTCGTCAGTTAACTAAAGGCAATTGGGAAGTAATTGATGTTGCAGGATTCAACAAGAAAGGAGATAAAATTTATTTTACATCGACCATCAATAGTGGCGTTAACAGAGATTTTTGCTCGACAACTATCAGCTCAGGTAAAGTTATACGTTTAACTACAGGCGATGGAGTCCATACTCCTATTTTCAATGCTACAACAGAGAACTTCATTGATAATTTCAGTTCGTTAAATACTCCACGAGTTATCAAAGTAATTTCATCGCAAGGAAAAGAAATGAAAACTCTTTTAACGGCAGAAAATCCGCTGAAAGATTATGCGATTGGTACTACTAAATTATTTACAATAAAATCAGGATTAGGTGATGATTTGTATTGCCGTATGGTGTTGCCTGTTAACTTTGATTCAACGAAAAAATATCCGGTAATTGTTTATGTATATGGTGGACCTCATGTACAATTAGTAACTAATACCTGGCTTGCTGGCGGCGACTTATGGTATCAGTACATGGCAGAGAAAGGTTACATCGTATTTACATTGGACAATCACGGTAGTGGTAACAGAGGAAGGGCTTTCGAACAAGCTACTTTCCGTCAGTTAGGTACAGTAGAAATGATGGACCAACTAACGGGTGTGGATTACCTAAAATCATTATCGTATGTTGATACAAACCGTATGGGCGTTCACGGTTGGAGTTTTGGAGGATTTATGACTACTTCTTTAATGACTCGCCATCCTGGAATTTTTAAAGCAGCGGTAGCTGGCGGACCAGTAATCGATTGGAGCTATTACGAAGTAATGTACACAGAGCGTTACATGGATACACCGGAACAAAATCCAGAAGGTTATAAAAACAATTGTCTTTTAAATTACGTAGATAAACTTCAAGGGAAGCTCATGTTGATTCATGGAACTTCTGATGACGTAGTTGTTTGGCAACATACTATGATGTACTTGAAAAAAGCTGTTAGCAAGAATATACTTTTAGACTACTTTGCTTACCCAGGGCACTTACACAATGTTACCGGTAAAGACAGAGTCCATTTGATGGGAAAAATTTCTCAGTACTTCGAGGAGAATCTTTAAACGTAAATGGGTGACCGTTAGTAAAAATTAACGGTCGCCACCAAATTTTGTAAACGCTAAAGGATTTGCAGTTACCTCATCAAACACTTGATGATTATTAAAAATATCGTAGGCGAGATAAATAGCTTCGCGCAACGATGTCTCACTTGCAATTCCTTTCCCTGCGATATCGTAACCGGTGCCGTGATCGGGCGAAGTACGAATTACAGGTAAGCCCGCGGTAAAGTTGACACCTGTTTCAAAAGCCAATGTTTTGAAAGGAATCAATCCTTGATCGTGATACATGGCTAAAACCGCATCAAACTTTTTATACTGACCGCTGCCAAACAATCCATCAGCAGAATACGGTCCGTAAACCACAGCAGACTTATCATTAAATTCTTTCACTGCAGGAGCAATAATATCCATATCTTCGGAGCCAATCACTCCGTTATCACCTGCATGAGGATTGAGTCCTAGTACAGCAATTTTAGGCTTACGAATATTAAAATCGCGCTTGAGCGATTGCACCATCACTTTCAACTTCGACTGAATATTATCTTTTGTAATCAACGAAGCAACTTTTGTTACTGGAACATGTCCTGTAACAAGGGCTACGCGTAAATCGCCCGACACCAAAAACATTAAAGGCGACGAATTAGGAAATGCTTTACCTAAAAATTCGGTATGCCCAGTGAATCCGCTACCCGCAGGTTGAGCTGTATGTTTATCAAGAGGAGCAGTAACAAGCGCGTGCAACTTTCCTGCGGCTAAATCGGCAGTAGCTGCTTGTAATGCCTTATAACTATAAACTCCAGTCTCAGAAGAAGGTGTTCCAACTTCTATTTTCAATTCTTCCTCCCAGCAATTAATCAAATTAATTTTTCGAGGGATCACTTCATTGATATTTTTTATCGTATTGTAATTAAACTCTTGGATATTTAAAACTTTACGATGATGAGAAATCACTTTCGACGAACCATAAATTACTGGAGTGATTGTTTGCAACAATCGGTTATCGGCAGGCGCCTTCATCACCACCTCCGGTCCTACTCCATTAACATCTCCGAGTGTAATTCCAATTCGTACTTTGCCTTCGCCTTCGTGACTCATAAAAAAAATATGTTTGGTTATTTAATTCTATTTTTAATAAACTCTGTAATTAAACGCACTCCTACCCCTGTTCCATTTTTACCTCGGTAAGAATCATTCGATTTAGAAAATGCAGGAGCTGCAATATCAAAGTGCATATAAGGATAATCCGTAAACTGAAGCAAGAAACGGCCAGCTGTAATGGCGCCTGCCGCAGGGCCTCCGATATTTTTCAAATCTGCAATATCTGATTTTAACAACTCATCATACTCTTCCCACATTGGAAATTCAGCCAAGCGTTCATACACATTATTTCCTGCAATTTCTAATTCAGCACGAGTGGCATCATCTACTTTACCCATCGACACAATACCATACTGCCCAATGGCTGCTGCTGCTGCACCTGTTAACGTTGAAAACTCTAAAACCAATTCAGGCTTTAAACTTTTTGCATAATGCAATGCATCTGCTAAAATCAAACGGCCTTCTGCATCTGTATTTAAAACCTCTACGGTTTTACCACTCATCATTGTAATAACATCACCTGGCACATAGGCGTTACCGTCAGGACGATTATCTGTTGCTGGCACTAAGGCTATTATGTGAACAGGAAGCTTTGCTTTTGCGATAGCATACATAGCGCCACCCACTGCAGCACCACCTGCCATATCACACTTCATATAATCCATAGAATTAGGAGTAGGCTTCAAACTCATACCACCTGTATCGTACACCACACCCTTCCCTACTAACACATACGGCTTAGTGTTAACTGCATTTGCAGGCTTATACTCCATCACGGTGAATGTAGGGGGCTCAATACTTCCTAAATTGACAGAAAGAAGTCCACCCATATTCATTTTCACAATTTCCTTTTTATCATACACCTTCACAGAGAAACCTGCCTCCTTTCCCATCTTAGCAAATTGATTCCCTAATTCAACAGCAGTTAAGAAATTAGGAGGCTCATTTACTAAGTCGCGGGTTTTATAAACAGCAGTACAAATAGACTTTAAGAAATCAATTTCCGATTTCGTAAGTTGCTTATGATGCAAACCAACTGTTTTAAGTGAATTTTTTTCGGAAGCAGCTTTGGTCTTGTATTTTAAAAACTGATAATTGGCTAATATAAGTCCCTCTGCAAATGCTAACACCATATCATTAGCAATGCCAGATGAAATAGTTACATGATTAGCTTTAACTCCGTTGATGCGTGCGCATAATCCTGCACCAGCCTTACGAGCAGCTTCCAGATTAGCATAATTACCACTGCCCTCTGCTAGAATTTGAACAATAGCCAAGCGCTTATATTGATTAATAACAACTTGCTTTTTCTTATCCTTTATTTCTTTTCGGATGAACGAAAGCTCCTCTTTTGAGAATTGCTCCTTCGGGATTTGCTTTTCATCGGTTGCCAAAACAATTAAATGTTCTGATTTGCGAGCTGCCGCTTGTTGTGCTATTGTAATATGCATAAGATAGTATAACTTTGAGCGGTTGAAATTAAACAAAGTGCGTGTGAAACCAAAAGTTTACACCGATTGTTTAGACTTTATTTTAAAGTAAAATTGTTAATTAAAACTGAACGCGATTAAATGAATAGCGACTTACTCCTTAAGAGGGCCTTAAATTTTGAATTTCTGACTGTAGAAGAGGGAAAATATCTGTTTGAAACAGTGCCTACCAGTGAATTAATGTACGTAGCAAATGAGCTTCGAAAAATTCAAAAGCCTGATGGAAAAGTCACTTGGATTATTGATCGTAATTTAAATACGACCAACGTTTGCCTTGCCAATTGCAAGTTTTGTAATTTTTATCGTATTCCGGGCCATGCAGAATCTTACGTAACAACGCTGGAACAATACAAAATAAAAATTGAAGAAACATTTCGATATGGTGGAGAGCAGTTATTACTTCAAGGAGGACATCATCCTGACTTAGGGCTTGCTTATTACACGCAACTTTTTAAAGATTTAAAAAAGATGTTCCCTACGGTGAAGTTACATTCGTTGGGACCGCCCGAAATTGCGCATATTGCAAAAATGGAAGGGAAGTCGCATACCCATGTATTGCAACAGTTGATGGAAGCAGGCTTGGATTCTTTGCCAGGCCCAGGTGCTGAAATTCTAAACGACCGCGTAAGAAGAATTATCTCTAAAGGAAAGTGCTCCGGACGTGAATGGCTCGATGTAATGAGGGCGGCACATCAGCTTGGGCTTACAACTTCTGCAACTATGATGTTTGGCCATGTTGAAACGATTGAAGAACGATTTGAACATTTAGCGTGGATTCGTCAGGTGCAATCGGAGAAGCCCGACTTTGCAAAAGGATTCATTGCCTTTATTCCATGGCCCTTTCAAGATGAAGGCACCTTGCTTAAAAAAGTTCGAGGAGTTCGAAATCAAGTATCAGGTGATGAATATATACGAATGATAGCCATGAGTCGTATAATGCTTCCCAACGTTAAAAACATACAAGCTTCTTGGCTTACTATTGGGAAGGCGATAGCTCAAGTTTGTTTACATGCTGGCGCCAACGATTTTGGTTCTATCATGATTGAAGAGAACGTAGTATCTGCCGCTGGTGCTCCACATCGATTTACCGCCAATGGTATTCAAGAAGCCATTCGTGAAGCGGGATTTGAGCCTCAGTTACGCAACCAACAGTATGAATACAGAGAAATTCCTGAAACGATCGAACAGCAAGTAATTAATTACTAATTTAGATTATCAAAACCGATTTATTTGTGCGCTTACTGAAACATAGTTTCCTACTTGCTTTTTGTTTGATTTCATCGATCGCTTTTGCGACTCATAACCGCGCTGGTGAAATCACCTATCGAAAAATTTCCAATTTATATTACGAAATAAAAATTGTTACTTACACAAAATCGTCGAGTCCTGCCGACCGACCTGAGTTAGAATTCTGGTGGGGCGATGGAACAAGAGATACCATTCCCCGTCAGAGTATCACACCGAATGTTGGTCCGGATATTCAAAAAAATATTTATGTTGGAACACATACCTATCCGGGTAATGGAAGTTACACCATGTACTTTTTAGATGAAAACAGGAATGCCGATGTAGTGAACATGCCCGGCTCTGTAAATATTCCATTTTATGTAGAAACTAAATTGGTGATTTCGCCAGCAATAACAAGCAATAGCTCTCCTAACCTTTTACAACCGCCCATTGACAATGGTGCCGTTGGACAAATCTTTCTTCATAATCCGAATGCATTCGATCCTGATGGGGATAGTTTATCGTATGAATTAGTTGCTTGTAAAGGAACGGGGGGACAACCTATCCCGACCTTTAGTTATCCTGCGGCGAACAATTCATTTACATTAGATAGCGTAAGTGGCGATTTAATTTGGGATAGTCCATTGTTGGTGGGGGAATACAATGTTGCGATGATCATTCGTGAATGGCGATATCTTCCCGGGATAGGGACTTTTAATATTGGTTATGTGACGCGCGATATGCAAATCACCATTTATCCTCCAGTGAACCAACCTCCTATTATTGCAACCGTGAATGATACATGCGTAGAAGCTGGAACATCATTAAACTTTACGGTGAATGTAGGTGAACCGAATAATGAATTAATCACATTAACAGCCTCTGGTGGACCATTTGTAACACCTAATAGCCCTGCCACCTTTACTTCAACACCCGCTATTGGAATAAACAACGGAGTTTTTAGCTGGAATACAGATTGTTCCCACGTGCGGAAGTCGAAATACACCGTCGTTTTTAAAGCAATTGACAATAATACCACCGTACAATTAGTCGATTTAGAGACCATGACGATTACCGTTGTGGCTCCTTCACCAAAAAACCCATACGCCACACCGTTAGGAAACAGCTTGGTGCTTCATTGGGATACTAGTTTATGCTCACAAGCAGTAGGATATAAAATCTACCGTCGTCAGGGTTCTTACGGATTTACACCTTCACAATGTGAAACAGGAGTGCCGGCATATACAGGATACAGTTTCATTGGACAAACCAATGGATATTACAACAACAGCTTTACTGATGATAACAACGGCGTTGGATTAGCTCCTGCTGTTCAATATTGCTATATGGTCATCGCAACTTTCCCTGATGGGGCTGAGAGTTATGCTTCAATTGAGTTTTGCGGAACACTTATCAGAGATTTACCGATTATTACTAACGTTGATGTCAATACGACATCAACTACTACAGGAGAAATTTATGTTGCCTGGGGGAAGCCAACCAACTTAGACTTTACTCAAACGCCAGGACCCTTTAAATATACATTACAACGAAAATCGGGCAATGGCTCTTTCGTTGATGTTGTTTCAAAAAATAGTTTGAACGATACTACTTTTACAGATACTGGATTAAACACACAAGATTCATCGTACACGTATCGCATTGCATTTTATAACGAAACTCCTGGCAACACCTTCTTAATTGGAAACACACAACAAGCGAGTAGTATGTATTTACGTATTACTCCTTCTGATGAACAAAATACATTGAATTGGAGTGTGAATGTTCCTTGGAACAATTCGAATTATGAAATTTACAGAGAAGCGAGTCCTGGAATTTTCACATTGATAGGCAATAGTACTAGCAATTCATATATCGATGATAGTTTAACAAACGGTATTGAATACTGCTACTATGTCAAATCTATCGGAAGTTATTTAGATACAGGATTAGTAAATCCGATTATTAACAAATCGCAAATCGGCTGTGCAACACCGTTAGACAATGTTGCTCCTTGTCCGCCAGCAATTACACTGAATGGAAATTGTTTGAATTTAACCGATACAATAAACTGGAATTACGATCCTACGTGTGGAAATGATATCGAGAAAGTAAATCTCTATTTTAAAGGTGCAATGCAAAATGCTTATAGTTTAATTGCAACAGTAAATGGATTTAATGGAAGTTATATTTATACGACAACCACTTCTATTGCAGGATGCTATTATTTATCGGCAGTGGATACCAATGGTAACATCAGTATATCATCCGACACCATTTGCATTAACCCTTGTCCGACATACGAACTACCCAATGTATTTACTCCTAATGCTGATAATGTAAACGACCTATATCATCCAATCTTGCCTTATCGCGATGTACAGGATATTTCATTTAAAGTGTTTAATCGTTGGGGAGCATTAATGTTTGAAACAACAGATATTGATATTAACTGGA
>JBJTMY010000137.1:0-6890 GCA_046073825.1 Bacteroidota bacterium | reverse complement strand
CACCGAAGATAAATTATAAAAAATCAAATGTCCGAAAACCAACACATAGAATACAAACAATCTTGGCACGATGACTACCTCAAATGGGTTTGTGGTTTTGCGAATGCCTCGGGTGGTATGTTGTTCATTGGAAAAAAAGATAACGGTGAGCTAGTGCACGTAGAAAACTACAAACAACTCATGGAGTCGATTCCCAAAAAGATACGTGACCTTATGGGAATACTATGTGAAGTGGTTTTGCACGAGCAGGAGGAAATACATTTCATCGAAATAAAAGTTCCTGCATACTCTATTCCTGTATCTCTTCGTGGCCGTTATTATATGCGTTCAGGTGCAACAAACTTAGAATTGACAGGAATTGAACTAAATGAATTCTTGCTTAAAAAAGCAGGTAAATCGTGGGATGATGTAATTGAAGAAAATGCAAGCTTAGAAGATATTGATGTTTTTAGTCTTGACAGATTCATTAACGATAGCAAAGAAAAAGGTAGAATGCCGGACACTTCAGGCTTATCTACTATCCAAATTTTAGACAAACTGCATTTAACGATTGGAGACAAATTAAAACGTGCTTCGCTTATTCTTTTTGGAAAAGATCCTTCGCGTTTCTTTCCAAATATTCAAGTAAAAATTGGTCGTTTTGGAAAAGATGCATCCGATTTAAAGTTCCATGAAATCATAGAAGGTAATCTCGTTTATTTGTTGAATGAGGTTCCTATTCAGTTGAATTATAAATTCCTTACTCGCCCTATCAAATTTGAGGGTTTGCAACGAGAAGAAAAGGACCTTTACCCTTCGCAAGCCATTCGAGAAATGTTGTTAAATGCATTGGTACACCGAAGTTATATGGGAGCCCCAATTCAAATGCGTGTTTTTGATAATCAACTCTCCATTTGGAACGAAGGAAATTTACCAAGCGGTTTATCCATTGAAGACCTAAAAAAGGATCATAACTCTCGACCTCGAAACCCTATAATTGCCAATGCTTGTTTTTTAGCTGGTTATATTGATGCCTGGGGACGTGGTACACTAAAAATCATCAATACTTGTGCTGAATACGGCTTGCCCGAACCGTCTATTATTGAGAAAAATGGCGGTATCGAAGTGACCGTTCTTGGAAGTAAGCAAATCGGTAATGATGAGTTGGTAAAAGGGTTGGTAAAAGGGTTGGTAAAAGGGTTGGTAAAAGACCTAACGGAAAATCAAATAAAGCTTCTGGAGTTAATAGAAATACGTCCAAATGTGACAAAAGAAGAAATGGCAAAACATATCGGCATAAGTACTACCGCCATTGATAAAAACATAAAAACATTGAAAGAAAAAGGTATCCTGGAACGAATGGGAGGACGGAAAGATGGGTATTGGAAAATAATTAACCCTATTAATCAATGAAATTCACCGAAGAAAAATTAGAAGGCGCCTTTACCGAATTGTTAGGGCAAGAAGGATTTCCGCATCATTTAGGAATAACCATTGCACGCAAAGTAGATGAAGTACTAATCGAAGAAGATTTGAGAGCATTTCTTCTATCTCAATACGCCTCGCAAGGAATTACAAATAACGAGGTCAATTCTATTATTCTTCAGCTGAAAGCACTCCCCTCTTCCGACTTGTATGAAAGCAATAAAACTTTTTTGAGGATGCTTTCGGACGGTTTCATCCTTAAACGTGAAGACCGCAACCAAAAAGACATTTACATTCAGCTTATTGATTACGCAGGCTTAAACAAACACCGCCAACCCAGCAAAGAAGAACTCATTTTCATAGCAGCCGAACCAGATAATCAATATGCTGCTTCGACTAGCTCAGCGCAAGCTGACAACAATATTTACAAATTTATTACTCAACTAGAAATATTGGGGAATGAAAAGAGAATCCCAGACGGTATAGTTTACATCAATGGACTACCCTTAATAGTCTTTGAGTTTAAAAGTGCTATTAGAGAAGATGCTACCATTCACGATGCTTTTAAACAATTGACTGTACGATATCGTAGAGATATTCCAGAAATTTTCAAATACAACGTATTCTGTGTAATCAGCGATGGAATCAACAATAAGGCGGGTTCCTTTTTTGCTCCTTATGATTTTTATTACGCATGGAGACGTGTTGAAGGACTTGCAAAAGAGGTGGATGGTATAGACAGCATGTTTACCTTGGTACAAGGGATGTTCAATAAAAATCGACTGCGTGATATTATCCGCAACTTTATTTACATCCCAGATAGTTCTAAGAAAAATGAAAAAATAGTTTGCCGCTATCCTCAATACTATGCGGCAAGAGCGCTTTACGAAAGTATCAAGCAGGCTCAGAAACCAGCCGGTAACGGAAAAGGAGGAACTTATTTTGGTGCAACTGGCTGCGGCAAGAGCTTCACTATGCTATACCTTACTAGGTTATTGATGAAAAGCGAATATTTTGAAAGTCCCACCATTATTTTAATCACAGACCGCACTGATTTGGACGATCAACTTTCTGCTCAATTTGTAAATGCAAAAACATTCATAGGCGATAATGTCGTTGAAAGTGTTGAAAGTCGTGCTGACTTAAGATCAAAATTGCAAGGAAGGCAAAGTGGTGGAGTCTTTTTGACAACAATTCACAAATTCACTGAGGATACTCAATTGCTTACTGATAGAGCCAATGTTGTATGTATTTCCGATGAGGCTCACAGAAGCCAAGTGAACTTAGATCAAAAAATTAAAGTAACCGAGAAGGGAGTTATCAAAACCTATGGCTTTGCTAAGTATTTACATGACTCACTGCCTAATGCCACATTTGTAGGATTTACAGGAACACCAATAGATGCCACCTTGGATGTATTTGGACGTGTAATAGACGCTTATACAATGACTGAATCAGTAAAAGATGAAATTACAGTTCGTATTGTATACGAGGGAAGAGCTGCAAAGGTAGCCTTGAATAATAGTGAACTAGAAAGAATTGAAAAGTACTATGTAGAGGCTGCTGCTGCTGGTGCTAATGAATATCAAATAGAGCAAAGCAAAGAAGAAACAACGAAGATGAATGCCATTTTAGGTGATCCCAAACGTTTAAAAGCTTTAGCAGAAGATTTTGTTATCCATTATGAAAATAGAATTGCTGAAGGTGCAACAGTAAAAGGCAAAGCCATGTTTGTTTGTAGTAGTAGAGATATTGCCTATGAATTTTATAAAAATGTTATAGCATTACGCCCACAATGGAACGAAATAAAAGCATCAGCTGATGAAGTAATAGTAAGCGAAGAGGAGCAAAAGAAAATCAAGCCAATGGAACGTATTAAAATGATTATGACCAGAGGCAAAGATGATGTAGAAGAATTATATAAAATGCTTGGCTCATCCGATTACAGAAAAACATTAGATACCGAATTCAAAAATGAAAAATCAAATTTTAAAATAGCCATTGTTGTTGATATGTGGCTAACAGGTTTTGATGTTCCTTTTTTAGATAGTATATACATTGACAAACCAATCCAGCAACATAATTTAATTCAAACTATTTCACGTGTTAATCGCAAATTTGAAGGTAAAAATAAAGGCTTAGTTATCGATTATATTGGTATAAAAAAGCAAATGAATTTAGCATTAGCTAAATATAATAAAGGAGATGACGCAAATTTCGAAGATATAGCTGAGTCGCTAATAATTGTTAGAAATCATTTAGATTTATTAGCAAAACTATTTCACAATTTTGATAGCAGTAAATATTTCCAAGGTTCAACCATTGAACAATTAAATACTTTGAATTTAGCTGCTGAATTTGCTCAACAAACGAAAGATTTTGAAACACGCTTTATGGGCTTTGTAAAGCGATTGAAAGCCGCATATGATATATGTGCCGGGAGTGAATTACTGTCACAAAATGAAAGAGATTATACTCATTTTTATTTAGCAGTGCGTTCGATTGTATTTAAATTAACAAAAGGGAATGCACCTGATACCGCTCAAATGAATGCCCGCGTACGAGAAATGATTAAAGATGCTTTAAAAAGCGATGGCGTACAAGAAATTTTTAAACTAGGGAACGAAGAAGAAAGTGAGCAAGATATATTTGATGAAGACTACTTGGCTAAAATTGTCAAGATTAAAATGCCGAATACAAAAATTAAATTACTTCATCAGCTACTTGCGAAGGTAATCGGAGAAATTAGAAAAATTAATAAAGTTAAAGGTGTTGATTTCACTAAAAAAATGCAAGTGCTTGTAGAAAGATACAATCAACGAGATGAGGCTGATATTTTACGTAGCGAAGTTTATGAAGAAATGGCACAGCAATTAACCAATTTAATACTAGAAGTACATAAAGAATTTTCTTCAGGTACAGAATTGGGCATTGGCTTTGAAGAAAAAGCATTTTATGATATTCTAAAAGAACTTTGTATTAAATACGATTTCAACTACCCCGATAATAAAATGATAGAGCTTGCAAAGGCTGTAAAAGATTTAGTGGAAGGTCAAGCCAAATTTCCCGATTGGAACAAACGAGATGATATTAAAGCCTCTTTAAAAGTAGGGCTTATTATTTTACTTGATGAATTTGGTTACCCTCCAGTAGAAAGAGATGAGGTTTATGTAGAAATTTTTGAGCAAGCTGAGAATTATAAAAAAAATAAAGGATAATAATATATTTTTTATCAATTGACTCTAATTGTCAAAGATTGATTGTTTTTTTGTAGAAAATTAAAAATAAACAATCATGAAAAAAATCATTTTACTATTAGCTTTTATAGCATTAACGATTCAGTCAAAATCTCAAACGTCTTCCAAAGAAAAAGAATTAAGTAATGCTGAAATATTTTCAGCTAAATCAGGTGCATTAATGCAAAAAGAGTTTATCGATCTTGATAAATTAAAGAGTTGTGAAATTCAAGTTTTACATTTTACCGATCTCATTTCGGGTTCAAAGGAATCAGGATTAAAATTTAGCTTGGAAGTTTCCTCCTCTTATTCAACCGATACTAAATCAGCAATGTTAGATGCTGATGAAATTGAAGGATTAATGAAATCAATAAAACTAATACAGAATAAAGTTTTAAATACTAATCCGCCAACATATACAGAAGTATATTATAGAAGTCGAAGTGGTTTTGAAGCTGGCTGTTTCACCAGTAAAGGTTCTTGGTCATGCTATTTAAAACTAGAAAAATATGACAGTAAAAGTTATGTATGGATTAATACGGAGGAATTGAATAAACTTTACAGTATCCTTGAACAAGCTAAGCTAAAAATGTAATCAGAACCAAACTGCTATATTCCCGGAATTAATCATCTAATTTCATCGAACGTAATAATATTTAGATAATTTTATTGCAATAAATACAAATCTAATTATTTAAAAAAATGGCAGAAATTCCTTCTAATAGTACTGGATTATCAGGAGAGTACTTTGTAGCTGCAGAACTTTTGAGAAGAGGATACAGTGTAGGCATTACAATGGGTAATACAAAAGCAATTGATATTTTAGCTGAGAAAGATGGAAAACAATTTATTATTCAAGTTAAATCAATTTTTAAAAAGAAAAATGTTGGGTGGCCAATTATGAAAGACAAGATTGTTGACAAGCATTTTTATGTTTTTGTTAATATTAATGGAGATAAAATGTCAACACCTGAATTTTATATTGCGAGTGGGAAGGAGGCAAAAACTAGAGTAAAGCAATATGCAGTAAGAGGTATTATAGATTTATCTACATTAAATAATGAGAATTTTTTAAACCGTTGGGATAAGTTAAAGTGATTGTTATTTCAAATTAAAATCAAATCAACAAAAATTAAAAAAACAATTTTTAAATTATTTGTATTTATGAAACTACCACTAATCAATTCCGCTTATCGCTTTTCTTATTATAACAATCTATATAGTGTTGAGAGCCCTGATGGAGAAATGGATAGTAATGATATTATTGAAATTGTGAAGTACGGTTATTTGAAAGAGGAGATAGAACAATTACGAAAATTAGAAGGAGTAAAATATGATAATGAAAAGAAAAAACTTCCTGCTATTACTTTGTCGGGGTTATTTTCAAAAAGAAAAGCAGAAAAAATTGTTGCTCACAGCGGATTGATACAAGTAGATATCGATAACATAGAAAATTATGTAGAAGCATTCATCGATATCTGCAATGATAAATATACTTACGTTTGTTTTAAAAGTCCGGGTGGAAAAGGAATAAAAGTAATCGTTAAAATTATAGCCTCCGTTGACTCGCATGAGGCGCAGTTTAATGCCTTAGAGCGTTATTATAAAAACGAATTTAATATTACGATAGATAAAAATTGTAGTAATCTATCACGCTGCTTGTTACTTTCACATGATCCTAATTTATACTGTAATCCATTTGCTTCACAATTTGAAGATAAATACACACCACCTAAAGTTCATCATTCATTAGCTGAGGAAGGCAAAGCAACTTATCAAACAAATATTACAAAACAACATCAAACTATTAAAGAATTACTTGAAGTAATTGAAAAAAATAATTTTGATATAACTCAAACATATAGCGATTGGGTTAAAATAGGATTTGCTTTATGCACCACATTTGAAGAGGATGGAAGAAATTATTTTCACAGGATATCGAAGTACTATCCAAAATACACAGTAGAAGAAACTGAGAAAACGTACACCAGTTTACTGAAACGAAATAATGGCTCTACTAAATTTGGCACCTTGGTTTATATAGCCAGATCTTATGGAGTAGTTAAAAAGTAATTTTCTACACCCCTACCTTACTCTTCTCCATCATCCCTCTCACCGTTTGCATGATGGCGTTGGTGTCGAAATGACATTCGTCGTATAGTTCTTTTTGTTCGCCGTGCTCAATCCAGCGATCTGGGATGCCTAAGCGGACTAACTGTGATGAATAGCCGTGATCTAGCATAAACTCTG
>JBJTMY010000136.1:0-23163 GCA_046073825.1 Bacteroidota bacterium | reverse complement strand
ATGTATCGCCTTCTAATTCGTCCACTCTTATTTTTACTGAATCCTGAAACTGCACACCATTTTACTTTTTCACTGATAAAATGGGCATTTAAAATTCCGGGAGTTAAGCAACTAGTGAAATGGTTAGTTGGAGATGTGGTAAAACCAATAGAGGTAATGGGATTGAAATTCCCGAATCCAGTGGGACTGGCAGCAGGTTTTGATAAAGATGCACTCTTGTTTGAAGAGTTAGGAGCTTTGGGGTTTGGATTTATTGAAGTAGGTACGTTAACACCCAAGCCACAAGATGGAAATCCCAAACCACGTATGTTTCGTTTGCCAGCCGATAAAGGGTTGATTAACCGCATGGGGTTTAATAATCGTGGGGTAGAAGATGCTGCACTAAGATTAAAAAAACGCACATCTCCATTGATTATTGGAGGTAATATTGGTAAAAATAAAATTACTCCCAATGAAGAGGCGAATGCCGATTATCGTTATTGTTTCGAAGTATTATATCCTGTTGTGGATTACTTCGTAGTGAATGTAAGTTCGCCTAATACGCCGGGTTTACGAGCCTTGCAAGATAAGGAGCCCCTTACGAAGTTGTTAACAGAAATTATGCAACTGAATTTGTCGAAGGAAGCGCCGAAACCAGTACTTTTAAAAATCGCACCTGATTTAACTGATGAACAAATTGCTGAAATTGTAGAAATTGTAAAACACGTGAAATTAACTGGAGTAATTGCAACGAATACAACTATCAGTCGTGCGGAATTAATTTCATCTGATACACTTACGAGAGAGCAAGGAGGATTAAGTGGTAAGCCTGTTTCCGAAAGAAGTACAGAGGTAATTAAAAAACTGAGAACATTGGCGGGCCCAGACATGGTGATCATAGGGGTAGGTGGTGTTTTTAATGCAAACGATGCCAAGCAAAAATTAGCTGCCGGAGCTAACTTGATTCAAGTCTATACAGGGTTTATTTACGAAGGGCCTTTTATTGTTAAAAACATCGTCAGGAATTTGTAGTTGGTCGTCTTATTTTTTTTAGGATTTTGTACCTTTGAGCACCTAAGAAAAATAATATGTTTAATAGAATTTCATTATTAGCAACCTTTGCTTTATTGGCTGTGGCTTGCAACCCAACTTCTACTACAAATAAACCGGAATTCTTCGGTGCGAAAATTACCGAAGAGAATGTACTTCCTGTTGATTCGGTAGTTTCTATGTTGAAGAATTCGAATGTTGATATTGCATCTGTGAAAGCCACTGGTAAAATTGAAGCTGTTTGTAAAAACAAAGGCTGTTGGATGACAATTGCTAATTCGGTTGGAGAACCAATGAGAATTACCTTTAAGGACTATGGTTTTTTTGTCCCCAAAAATTGTTCAGGAAAAACAGCCGTTTTTGAGGGACGTGCCTATCATGATACAACAACGGTGGAAATGTTACGTGAGTATGCAAAGGATGACGGTAAGTCGAAAGAAGAAATTGAAAAAATTACTGAGCCAAAAATCAATTATTCGTTTGAAGCAACGGGTGTTATTATTAAATAATTTTTGCCCATTTTAAGAATGAAAATTATTGAGTGCCCACGAGATGCCATGCAAGGCATTGCGGATTTTATTCCAACGGATTTAAAGGCGATGTATATCAATCAGCTTTTAAAAGTCGGATTTGATACCATTGATTTTGGTTCGTTTGTATCTCCCAAAGCTATTCCTCAGTTGAAAGATACAGCATCGGTACTTTCTCAACTAGAGTTAACATCCACTTCTTCTAAATTGTTAGCAATAATAGCCAATCATCGAGGGGCAGAGGATGCAGTAGCATTTGATGAAATTTCTTATCTCGGATTTCCCTTTTCAATTTCTGAAACATTTCAATTACGAAACACCAATAGTACCATCGAGCAATCGTTGACCACCGTTGCTCAAATCCAGGATTTATGTGTTCGAAATAAAAAGCAATTAGTGGTTTATATTTCAATGGCTTTTGGGAATCCTTATGGGGACAACTGGAATGAAGAAATTGCTTTGCATTGGGTTGAAAAAATTAGAAGTTTAGGAGTAAAAACGATTGCGATGGCTGATACCGTTGGTCTCGCTAATAGTGAAGATGTGCATCGTATTTTCCACCATCTGATTCACTCAATTGCTGATGTGGAATTTGGAGCCCACTTGCATTGTACAGAAGAGAATTGGGAGGAGAAGGTCAATGCGGCTTATCGTGCAGGTTGTCGAAGATTCGATACAGCCATCAAAGGGTACGGAGGTTGTCCGATGGCTAATGATGCTTTGGTAGGTAATCTGGCCACTGAAAAACTGATGAGTTACTTATCAAAAAATCATCAAACAGAAGAATTAAAAAACATAAATCAAGATGCTTTTTTAGAAGCGTCTTTATTGAGTAATCGAGTATTTAACCATTAACACAATGTAAAGGAAGGATGTTCGTTATTCCTTCGGATTATACCACCGTGAACAGTATTATGAATTTGTATAACATGCGATATTTTAAAATTATTACACTCCTTGTTTTTGTTTTTTTAAGTAAAACATTGTCTGCTCAAGATGATGGTTACTTAGAAGTTGTTGGGTCGGTTTTACAAGAAGGAAAAGGCTTGGAAGGGACTGATATTACCATCATGAAAGGAAATGAGAAATTCGATAATGTTCTGACTTCTACAGGAGGGAAGTTTATTATCAATCTTCCTTTTGGGTTTGACTATACGATGGTTTTTTCAAAAAATGGAAGTGTTACCAAGTCGGTCCTTGTGAATACCAAAGTTCCTGATTCGGAGAAGAAACAAATTTTCAGTTTTAAATTCAAAATGGATTTATTTAAAACGCCTGAAAATGCTGCTCAACCCAAAGAGGCAGATCGGCCTGTGGCTAAGTTGTCATTCAGCGACGACTATGCCGACTTTGATTATGATCCGGAGTATTCCAAAACACGTAAAGCCGAATTGGAAGGAGTGAAAGCAAAGATGGAAGCCGAAGCTAAAAAACAAGAGGAAGCCAAGAAGGTGGCGATGGAAAAAGCGCGACAAGATTCGATTGCCACGGTACGTGCTCAACAATTAGCAGCGTTAAAATTAAAACAAGAACAAGAGAAAGCAACGCAGGATTCAATCATAAAAGAAAAAGCAATTCAAGCACAATATGCCGCTCAGATGGCAGCACAACGCAAAGCAGAACAGGACTCTATTGTTGCTGCTGAAAACAAAGCAAAGGCAGCAGAGGCCGCACGCCTTGCAAGAGAAAAGGCCGTGAGTGATTCCATTGCTCGAGTAGTGGAGAAATCACGTCAGGATTCTTTATTAGCCGCAAAAGAAAAACTGCGTATGGAGCAATTAGCATTAGAAAAGGCTCGTCAAGATTCCATTGCAAAAGATCGTCAGTTAAAGCTTGAACAAGCAGCCATCGAAAAAGCCCGCCAAGACTCAATAACGAAAGAAAATGAAAAGTTGCGTCAGTTACAACTAGCGCAAGAAAAAGCCAGAAAGGATTCATTGGAAACTGTTCGTGTGCGACAAGAACAGCTTGCAGCAGCCGCCAAAGCTGAGCGAGAAAAGTTTGTTGCTGATTCGTTAGCAAAAGCCAAAGAGCAAGCACAATTATTGGCACTGGCACAACAAGCACAGGCAAAAGCTACCGCCGATTCTCTGGCAAAAGTGAAAGCCAAAGAAGCAGCCGATGCAATTGCAGCAGCGAATGAAAAAGCCCGTTTAGATGCCATTGCGAAAGCACAACGAGAAAAAGCAGTTGCTGATTCATTAGCATTGGCAAAGGAAGCTGCTCGTAAAGCCGAGTTTGCGAAATTGGCAAGAGATAAATTCGTGGCAGATTCCTTAGTGGCGGCTCGCGAAAAAGCACGTCAGGATTCGTTGGCGCTAGCATTAGAGAAGAAACGAATGGATGCACTCGCACGTGAAGAGCGTATTAAAGCGCAGAAAGATTCATTGGATAATATACGACGAGTGCAAGAAGAGGAAGCACGCAAAATAGCAGAGGCCGAAGCACAAAAGCAAGCGGAGCTCGCTGAAGAAAAGCGTAAAGCAGATGCTGAGCGTTTAAAAGCGCAACAATTAGCCCAGCAACAAGCCAATGCGAATAAGCCTCCTGTGGTGACCGCCAGCGCAGCACCAGCTCCTAAAAAGAATAGCACCGATGTTTCTCAGTTTAAAGTAGATTTTGCTACGCAAATTATTCCGGAAGGGATTACTGATGAGAGTATCAAAGAATCCAACAGGACTATTTCAAGAACCATTGTGAACACCGCAAAAGATAAAATCTATTATCTGAAAGTGGTGTATGATTACGGTTTGATTCAATACTACAAAGGAACCTCAGCTACGACTGTACTTAATACAATAACTGAAAATATGTATTATGTAGAAGTAAGTAATTTCAGAAAAACACTGAAAGGAAAGTAAGGTTGAGTTGATAATTTTATTAAGCAGTCCTATGAAGGTTAGATTGATAATTCTATTTCTGATTTTTCTTTCCTCCACCGCATTCGCTCAGCGATTGACCAACGCATCGCGTTCTACCGTCGGATACATTGAAAATGGTCGTGTGATGAATGCATCCCGCTCTACTGTTGGATATATTGAGGATGGTCGAGTGTTAAATGGTTCCCGCTCTACCATTGGTTACATCGAAGATGGTCGGGTGATGAATAGTTCCCGTTCTACCATTGGTTACATTGATGGCGAACGGGTGCTGAACGGCTCTCGCTCAACCATCGGTTATGTAGAAGATGGCAGAGTAATGAACGGCTCTCGTTCTATGATTGGATATTTTGAAAATGTTCGAAGAGTAGATGCAGCAGCTTATTTCTTTTTCTTCTTTTATTAAGATTTGTTGTAAGGCCACTCTCCTTGGCGTTTTGATTTGATCAGGTAAGCAATAATTCCTGTTGTGATTACAATCAATCCAGAAATCATAAACGTAGTTCCCGTAGAAATAAAAATGGCGAGCCAGATGATGATTGCAACTATTATCGGCAATGGATAAAAGGGCATCTTAAACGGAAATACCATTGAATGCTTCTTTCGCATTATCATCAGTCCGATGGCTTGGCCAATAAACTGTACCAAAATGCGCATAGCTAATATTGCGGTAATGACCTCCGTGAGTTTGAATAATAAACTAAATATAAAAGCTGTAATTCCTAATCCAAGTAAAGCAATATGAGGAAAGTTTTTTGTTGGATGTAACTCAGCAAATACTTTAAAAAATTCACCTTCTTTTGCGGCTGCATACGGTACTCGTGAATACCCTAACATTACTGCAAATAAACTGGCAAAGGCAATCCACAGAATTAAAATAGTTCCAATTGCAGCAGCTGTGGTTCCATAAAGTTTTTCTAAAAACAAGCTAACAATAAATTTCGATTCCGCCGCTTCTTTCCATGGAATTACACTAACAACACTAAGGTTCATCAGTATATATAAAATAGCAATTCCAATTACAGAAAGTATCATGCTTTTCGGAATGATTTTTTCAGGTTGTTTAATCTCACTTCCTAAATGACAAACGTTGTAATATCCTAAATAACTATAAATCGTTTTTACAGAAGCTGCTCCAAGTGCAATACCCAATAGTGCGTTAATCTTTAATCCTTCATTCATTTGGTGAAGGGGCTGCAAAAGATTTCCGTTTTGAAAACCTCCCCAAATAATCCATAGGATTGTGCCCATAACACCTACCCAAAGCAAGGTGCTCATTTTGCCGATGGTGCTGATGTTTCGGTATAGCAATTCCGTTAGTAAGATAACTACACTTCCTGAAACGATTCTTGAGCTCACTTCATCCAGCGGAAATAAATAACCGGCATACATTGAGAATCCAATTGCTCCGCTGGCAATAACCAAAGGCGCTTGTATCATGGTTTGCCAGGTGTATAAAAAAGACATCAGCTTGCCCCACGATTTTTCACCATACGCTGTTCTTAAAAAATAGAAACTTCCCCCGGCATTTGGAAGTGCAGCGCCTAACTCCGACCAAATGAAGGAGTCAATCAATGCTAAAACAGCACCTACCAACCAAGCATAAATAAACCACGGCCCATTCATCAATTGAATGACAATTGGCAAAACCACAAATGGACCTATGCCAACCATATCAATCATGTTAATAGCTGTTGCTTGTAATAAGCCAAGGCGACGTTCTAAATGTGGCGATTTATTTTGCATAGGTGAAAAATAGAAATAATTTTCATTTAAAATGCTAATGACTAACTTTACGCAAATCAAAAGATATGTTATTAGTTTGCGATTCTGGTTCTACCAAGGCTGATTGGTTATTGTACGATGGAAAGGATATAAAGGGGCCTTATCATACAATGGGATTTAATCCTTTGTTTCATTCTACTGAATTTGTTTATCAGTCATTGCAAAATGCGAAAGAATTTGAATCAATTGCTGATAAGATAACTGAAGTAAAGTTTTTTGGCGCAGGTTGTTCAAGTCCTTCAAGTAAAGAAACGATTGCCGCTGGATTACGATTGTATTTTAACAATGCGCAAATTGCTGTTGAACATGACTTGCTAGCTTGTGCTTATGCAACGTGCGGTGATCATCCCGGTATCTCCTGTATCTTAGGTACTGGCTCCAATGCTTGTTGGTTTGATGGAGTAGAGGTACACGAAAGTAATTTCGGATTAGGTTATATTTTGGGCGATGAGGGGAGTGGCTCTTACCTTGGAAAAAAATTATTGACACATTACTTATATGGAATGTTGCCAGAAGAAATTGCCAACGATTTTTATGAAACCTATCACCTTGATCGTAATAGCATCATTAATCATGTTTATAAAGAGCCTAATGCGAATGTTTGGCTTGCATCCTTTGCGAAGTTTATTGGCAAGCATCATAATCACCCTGCAATAGCAAAAATTATTCAAAATAGTTTTCGTGATTTTTTAACAGTTACCGTATGTAATTATCCCGACTACAAAAATAAAATTGTTCACTTTGTTGGGTCTATTGCCTTTTTATATCAGCACGATTTAAAATTAGTAGCAGATTCAATGGATATTAAAATTGGCAAAATAATTAAGCAACCCATCAACGACTTGATGAATTATTATATTCAACAGTAGTTATTATAACTTAACGCCTTCTCCAATAAATGAACTAACGTCTGCGCCATGACGAATTAAGTCACGCACGATAGTAGATGAAACCGGAGCATACTGTGGAGATGTTATCAGAAATACAGTTTCTATACTGCTTTCTACCGCATGATTCATTTGTGCAATTGATTTTTCATATTCAAAATCAGCTGCGTTGCGAACTCCTCTTAAAATAGCATGCGCATGAATTGTTTTGCAGAATTCAACAGTTAGTCCATGGTAAGGCATTATTTCTACCTGCGAATAGTCTTTCAAGCTGTCTTTTACAAATTGAATGCGATCATCTAAGGAAAACATATAGTTTTTTTGCGCATTACTGCCAATACCAACAATGATCTTTTCAAATAGGTCTAATCCTCTAACAATAATATCTACATGTCCCAAAGTGATTGGGTCGAAGCTTCCTGGAAATAATGCGATTTTAGACATAGCCGTTTCTGTTTATTTATTCGAAGAATGTAAAACTAACAAATCCATACTTTCTGGTTTCTAAAAAATGAGGTAATTGACTAAAATCAATATCCGACGAATGTTCTAGAATAAACACTCCGTTGTTGTTCAGTAATTGTTGATCAAAAACAATAGCCACTAATTCACTTGCGGGTGTTTCTGCATAAGGTGGGTCAGCAATGATAATGTCTGATTTTTGCTTGCAGTTTTTTAAATAGGTTAATACGTCAGATTGCAGAATACGAAAATAAGAACTGACATTTAATTGCTGAGCAGTTTTATTCATATACGCACAACAGTGCACGTCTTTATCGATAGCTAAAATAT
Source organism: Bacteroidota bacterium (assembly GCA_046073825.1). Taxonomy (GTDB): domain Bacteria; phylum Bacteroidota; class Bacteroidia; order AKYH767-A; family OLB10; genus CAINEC01. Next base: position 15,261 of record JBJTMY010000136.1, on the reverse strand, counting down.
GCTTACACCCTCTGGAAGCAAATTCAAAACTTAAATTTCCTGTTCCGGCATACAAATCCATTACAACAACTTGGTCAAATGAATAGTAATTGTTTAATATATTAAAGAGACCCGTTTTAGCATAATCGGTTGTAGGCCTCACCGGTAAATTACTTGGTGCAATTAGTTTTTTACCTTTAAATTGTCCGCTGATTATACGCACAGTACTTGAGAGAATAATAAGTGATATTGAGAGGGTAATAACTGATCGAATCCGTAGGAGTATTCGATGTTTTCAGGTTTTTCTCCTAATATTAAATATCGAATATATTTTTGTGCTATCAGCCAAGCAGATGAATTTCTTTCTATTTCACCAAAGACGATGACTTGGTGTACATCAGGATTTAATTGCAATTGCTCCATCACATACAATAAATAATAGATAAAGTCTTCTCCTGTTTGATGTTCAAAAGAGTTGCAGAATAATAGTTCATTACCTCTGCAAACCACCACATCCATAGTATGTTTTCTAACGTTTACCATCACCGCAGGATATTGTCGGTGTTTATTATTCATTAAATGCAATTCAATAAAACTAGAGATGGCATTTACCAAGGAAGCTCCGCCAAAATAAGTGGAGATGGCTGTATTTAATTCTACTGGAATGCTGTAACTTAAATGCGTATTTGCAATAGGTAAAAAATCAGAGTAGACGATGTCGGAATGTTTCAACCGACATATTAATGCAAGCCCATCTCGCATATTTTCTCTACTAAAAAGAGGATCAGGAGTGAGTGCACAAGTGTTGGTATGAATGGCAAGAATTTTTTTTGAAGGACTATAATTCCTCAATAACTCATCAGATGCAAAAATAGTTTGGAAAAAAGCAGCGGACTTACCAGTGCCCATTAAAATATGATAGTCTTTTAATACCACCACTTTATTGCGGGCAGAGTCTAAAATAAAATAGCAAAATTGATGTTCGTCAATGCTCGCAAACAATACACCACTGTCCACCATTCCATGCTCGAAGGACTCATCAATGATTTGTCGTTTTAGATTTACCTGAATTCCTGTCATTTCCATGATTGTCCAAAAATAACAATTACTAATGATTACTTTTGTGATTCCAGTAATTTTTATCAATGAATACCGCCCTTATTTCTAAAATCAGAAATCTCCTTCATGCTTCTATGGAGCTGATTCCCACCGAGGGGCAAAATAAATTTATAGAAACATTCAGTCGTTTTGCAGCGGATGATTCAGGTGGCATCTTTGTATTGAAAGGGTATGCAGGTACTGGAAAAACAACCATGATGTCGGCTGTTACTCGGGTATTTACCAATATTGTATTGCTAGCACCTACAGGACGAGCTGCAAAAGTTTTGTCTAATTATACTGGAAAAGCAGCTTATACTATTCACAAACATCTTTACATTCCAGCATCAACTTCTGATGGAAGAATGTGGCTTCGTCTAGCGGAAAATAAATTTTACAAAACACTTTTTATTGTGGATGAGGCCTCGATGATTCCAGATGCAGCAATCGATGATGAAGGTGCGGTTTTTCCCGGAGTGAATCTTTTAACTGATTTAGTCAATTATGTTTATAGTGGACAAGGTTGCCGTTTGATGCTTGTAGGTGATACCGCTCAATTACCTCCCGTTCATTTTGATAATAGCCCTGCGTTGGATGCCGAACATTTAAAATACCGCTTCCGACGGGAAGTGTATCAGACAGAATTAACGGAAGTTGTACGTCAGAAAAATGATAGCGGCATCTTGTATAACGCTACGCATATCCGCGAACACATTCGAGAAGAAGATGAGCATGTTCAGTTTGAGCTGAATGGATTTAAAGATATAATTCGTGTTACCGGTAATGAATTAGTTGACTTGATGCATCAAGTTTACAAAGAAGAAGGAAACGAAAATGTGTTGCTCATTACTCGAAGTAATAAATCAGCAATTCAGTATAATCGCCTGATTCGTTTTAATCAGATGTGGATGGAAAATGAAATTGATGCAGGAGATCAGTTGATGGTTGTGAAAAACAATTACCATTGGATTGATGAGGCCCATCCCGCCAATTTTATTGCTAACGGTGATATAATTGAAGTGCAAAAAATTCATCGATTCGAAGATTTATTTAATTGTCGCTTTGCTCTTGCTACCATCAAGCTCAACGACTATCCCGATGAGCCCGCCATCGAGGCTTATTTGTTACTCGATACGTTAAGCAGTGAAGCACCCGCTTTGACGAAAGAGCAGCAAAACAAGTTGTATGATGCATTGCAAAATCATTATGCCGCAGAAGAACCCGATAAGAAAAGAAGAAATGCACTGATTCGTAAAGATCCATATTACAATGCGCTTCAAATTAAGTTTGCCTATGCGGTAACTTGTCACAAATCGCAAGGAGGCCAATGGCCTGTAGTATTTGTTGATCAAGGCTATTTTACGGACGATATGCTAACAATTGAATATCTCAGATGGCTTTATACGGCAATGACAAGAGCTTCAAAAAAGGTGTATATGTTAAACTTTGCCGATACGTTTTTTGCCGATTAATCAACTTTTGTCGTTAATAAGTCTTATTTAAATTAATTGAATGATATCTTACATTCGATTATATTTAGCCATTGAAATTTCCGAATGAGTCAGCCCATCATTGAAGTAAAAAATATTTTTAAATCCTATGGACAATTACCCGTTTTAAAAGGGGTTAATATGTCAATTAACAAAGGAGAAGTAATATCCATTGTAGGTGCAAGCGGGGCAGGTAAGAGTACGCTTATGCATATCATCGGAACACTCGACCAAGCAGATAAAGGCCAAGTACTCATCGATGGAAAAGATATTTCTGCTCTCACGGGAAAGGCTTTGTCAGATTTTAGAAATAAACACATCGGTTTTGTGTTTCAGTTTCATCAATTATTACCTGAATTTACGGCTCTTGAAAATGTTTTAATGCCTGCTTGGATTGCATCAGAAAATGACAATACCGCTGAACAGCGTGCGTTAAAATTACTCGAACGTATGGGTTTGAAAGATCGTGTACAACATAAGCCCTCTGCGTTATCTGGTGGGGAGCAGCAGCGTGTGGCTATTGCGAGAGCATTAATAAATAATCCGGCAATCATATTAGCTGATGAGCCTTCGGGAAATTTAGATTCTGCAAATGCGCAACAACTGCATCAATTGTTTTTTGAGCTAAGGAATGAAATGAATCAAACGTTTGTGATTGTAACGCATAATAATGATTTGGCTGATATGGCTGATAGAAAATTGACAATTAAAGACGGAATTATTTAATATCAAGAAAGTGGGAATATCAATTATAACGGAATACTCGATTGCTTTTGCATTTCTTTGTCTTGCATTAGGAGCACTATTTACGTATATGCTTTACCGTAATAGTTCTTTTGCGAAAGATTTACCGAAGTCTTTGTTTTATATTATTATTGGAGCACGTTTTATTTTAATTAGTTTTTTGAGTTTTTTACTCCTAGGGCCGATGTTAAAAGTGGTAACGCGCGAAATTGAACGTCCCATTGTGGTAGTTTCAGTTGATCATAGTAAGTCGATGGTGAACACTAAAGATTCCGCGAACGTAGTAGCCATCGTTAAAAGTTTTTTATCGAAAGTAAAAACAGAGTTGCCAGACGAGTTTGATTTGAAATTTATTTCTTTTGGTGATCATGTAAGTGATTTGGTTGATAATAATTATTCGGATAAATCCACCGATTTTTCATCGTTATATGATGCCATCGATATTAAATATACTAATCGTAATGTAGGTGCTATAGTTATTGCGAGTGACGGTATTTTTAATGAAGGAAGTAATCCTGTTTATGGCCCAGATAGAATTAAGGCACCCATTTATACCTTGGCTTTTGGGGATACAAGCGTTCGAAAAGATGCCGCAATTGCAAAAGTGAATCTGAATAAAGTGGCTTTGTTGGGTAATAGTTTTCCGATGGAAATTGTACTGAATGCCAAACAATGTGCTGGAAATAATATTTCCATTGCCGTAGCTGAAGACACCTCAGTGGTTTTGTTTACGAAAACTGTTTCTGTTCCTTCAAGTGATTTTAGAATTAATGTTCCATTGTTTTTAGATGCAAAGAAAAAAGGGATTAGTCGTTATCGAATTTCAATTTCTAAATTAGACGGAGAAGCAACGTACATCAATAATACAACGGATGTTTTTATTAATATCATCGAGAATAAACAAAAGGTATTGATTCTTTCTGCCGCACCTAATCCAGATATAGCAGCATTAAAAAATGCGATAGAATCTAGTATTAATTATGAAGTAACTACTTCAACAGTCAGTGATTTTAAAGGAAGGGTGAGTGATTATAATTTATGTATCCTTCACGGACTTCCTTCAAAAAACAATCCTGCAACAACCTATATTGATAATTTTAAAAATGCGGGAGTACCTTTATGGTTTATTCTGAGTGCTAACTCCGATTTAAGCACATTCAATAACCTTTCACTAGGTATGCAAGTGGCCAACAATAGAGGGAGCATGCAAGATGTTTACCCTATATTAAATGTTGGTTTTTCAATGTTCGCTTTTTCTGAATTGCTTACTGAAAAAATAAAAGAATGGCCTCCATTAAGTGCTCCGTTTGGAGTTTATTCTGTAAAGTCAGGGGCTTCAGCCTTATTGAATCAAAAAATTGGAACAGTCACCACCGCTCAGCCATTAATGGTGTTTTCTGAACAAGGGAATTTCAAATCTGTTGTATTGGGCGGAGAAGGAATATGGAGATGGCGCTTAGCAGATTTTAATGCTAATGGAAATCAGGATTTAAGTAATGAGTTAATTCTTAAAACGGTTCAGTATTTAAGTGTGAAGGATGATAAATCGCCTTTTAAAATTAATGTGAAGAATGCATTTAAGGAAAATGAATCGGTTGTTTTTGATGCAGAATTGTACAATGAAAGTGGCCAGTTAACCAATACCCCGGAGGCTAAACTGACAATAACCGATCAGAACAAAAAACAATTCCCTTATGTTTTTTCAAGGACTGAAAAAGCTTACACGTTAAATATTGGACAGTTTCCGATAGGGAAATACACCTACCGTGCTGAAGTAAAATTAGGCGATAAACTGTTTTATCGTTCAGGCGAATTTAGCGTTAATGCATTGCAGTTAGAAACAGTTAATACCATTGCTAATCACCAGATTTTAAATGCAATTTCATCTAGAAGTGGAGGCAAAATGTTTGCAGCTGATAATTACCAACAGTTAATAGCATTGTTAAAGAAGCAAGAAGATTTAAAGCCCATGTCCTACACACGCAAAAAAATGGAAGACCTGATTGACTTCCCTTGGGTGTTCTTTACATTGATAATATTGGTAGGAATGGAGTGGTTTATTAGAAAACGTTCAGGAGGTTATTAATTTTTTCCAATTTGAATTGCATCCCCTAAAAAATAAGGCGATTTTTTTAATACATATAAATCTAGGTAAACCTTAGTTCGAGCAAAGTATTCACGAATGTTAACGGCCATGGAATAGGCTGGGTCGGGATCCTTTGCATTATATGCCACTGCGTTCATTTGATAATAATGTGCAATAAACAAGGCCCTTTCATTGTGAAATTCTTGAGAGATAATGGTTACATTCGTTTGGCCAAAAACTTTTTTGCACCTCACCACTGAATCCAACGTTCTGAATCCTGCAAAGTCCATAATGATAGATGTATCAGGAATTCCCATTCTCATCAATTCTCTTTTCATTTCGCGCGGCTCATTATAGGTGTAAAAACGATTATCACCACTAACTAAAATATATTTGATTTTACCTGCAAAGAATAGGGCTGAAGCCGCTTTAATTCGGTTGTAGAAAAAAGGATTAGGCTCTCCATTTTTCATGTGACGGCTAGTACCTAAAACCAAACCTACTTTGTTCTTTGGAATTGCAATTAAGTCAGAATAAATACGGCCTTTTGAAAAATTATTGATTTGCCGATTACTATAAAAGGTGAAAATTCCACTTACAATTATTAGGTTAGTAAAAACAATTACCACCACCTTTTTTGAAGGGAATTTTATGTTTGGTAACTGATTGTATTTTAACACAGCGTGAAGTAATCAATTTGGTTATAGTGGCGCGAATATAAAGCTTATTAAATGAAATCGAGTTCAGCAAATGATCTCAAAAATAATCATAAAAACTCCTTCCAATACTTCTATAACGCAATTCAACAATAAAAATTAGGAGGAAAAATAAAATGATCATTCTGGTTTTTAATTTTTGTAAAGTGGATAAATAACTTTGTTTTTGTTGCGACTCCTTGAATCCCTTTAATTTGAATTTAAAAAATGACTCATACGTAAGTAATGATTGCCAGTTTGGTTGGAGCAACCATTTATGATAGAGCGAAAATACAATGATGTTTAGTGAAATCGTGAAGATATTAAGCGATTGAAGATTTATACCCATCAGTAATAGGTATTCTCCCAATTTTTTAGGGTGGTTTACAATAGAGTAAACCCCTGTTTTTTCAGTTGTTGTAGGAGAAGGTTGGTCATAGAGACTCATCCATAAAATGTAAACCCCTAAAATCAAGCACCAACCAGAAATCCAAAGCAGGGCATGGCCGGTCTTGTGATAAATTGCTCCAAATTGGGAAAAGTATCCACCGATAATCCCTAGAAAACTAGAAATTATCCACAAAAAAGGAGGGTAGGTGTCCCCATTTTTCCCTCTAATATGGCGATTGTTAACAATGTTCATTGTTTTTTAGTTCAATTTCTTGGAACGTATTGAATTTTAGCTATATTTCCACTCGGCATTATACAAATTTATATAAATCTTTAATCTTCTCGCACTATGGCGAAGAAATCAAAAGTCGTAGGTAAAAAGGCGACTAAGCCCAATGTAAAGAAATCGGCGGCCCCCAAAAAGGCAGCTTCCAAAAAGGCCGTTGTTAAAAAAGGGTCATCCCCCAAAGCTGCAAAAAAGACGGTCAAGACATCTCCCTCTAAAAAAGGGGTGAAAAAAGTGGTAAAGAAAGTAGAAAAAAATGCAGTCAAGAAGGCAATTAAAAAAGTAGCAATTAAACCCGTAAAAACAGTTGCTAAAAAAGTAACTCCTAAAAAAGATTCGAAATCTATCGCAAAGGCGCCTTCGAAAAAAGCAGCTGCCAAAGCAATCGTTGCTAAGTCAATTCCCACGAAACAGAAAACTGTTAAGGAGATAAAAAAAGTTGAGGTTGCTCCTGTGGTTCAACCAAAATCAAAACAGGTTGAAAAGATTGTAAAGACTCCAACTCCAACAGTTACAGTAAAAGCAACACTAAGTAAAAACAAAGTTGCTGTAAATCATAAATCGGACAAAGCTGACGCAAAGCAGAAAAGTAAAGTTGTGGTTGATGACAAGCCGGAGCCATTACAAGCAAAGGCTGCCAAAGTGATGAAAGATTTAGAAGAGACCATGGATTTGAACAAAGTCCGACCTCGTTTGCAAGCAGGCTCTACTCCTCCTAAACCTATTCGACATAAAGAACCTCCGCTTAAATTAGTTGAGCCTACAAATACTCAAAAAGTAAAGTATTCACTTGAGTTTGAGTTTCGTTCGTCCCCGAAAATTTTATTTAACAGCGTATCTGATTCTAGCGGATTGGCAGGATGGTTTGCCGATGAAGTACAAACCAAAGATGATATCTATACTTTTTACTGGGATCAAGGTTCATCACAGGCAAAAATGGTGGCTATGCAAGAACCTCGATTAATTCGTTTTCAATGGTTGGAAGATACTGATGGAACCTACTTTCAATTTGAAATTAAAGAAGATGATATTACGGCTGATATTGCTTTAATTATCACCGACTTTGCAATGAAAGGTGAAAAAGAAACTCAGATTAGATTGTGGGAATCGCAGATTCAACAACTGAAAATGTTTGTTGGTAGTTTATAATTTAATTAAAATAATTAGTGAGATTACATTTCCTTGTAGTCTCACTTTTTTTATGCATTTATCCAAGCATTATCGAACAACTATTACCTTTGCAAGCTAGCAATACCTCAGTGAAAAAATTACATCGACTTGTTTTGTCATCGTTTGTTGGACCATTTGTTCTGACATTTTTTATTTCATTGTTTGTATTGCTGATGCAGTTTTTGTGGAAATACATTGATGATTTAATTGGCAAAGGTCTAGAACCTTGGGTTGTTGGGGAGTTGTTGTTTTACACATCCGCCAACCTTGTTCCACTTGCATTGCCACTCGCCATTCTTGTTTCGTCCATTATGACCTTCGGAAATATGGCGGAACATTTTGAGATAACTGCAGCAAAAGCGGCTGGAATATCCTTGCAAAAATTAATGCGTCCGTTATTTATCATAGCTTTAATAATAAGTGTTGGTGCATTCTTTTTCTCCAATAACGTGTTGCCCTTTACGAACTTGAAAATGGGGTCTTTGCTTTATGATATTCGCCAGCAAAAGCCCTCTTTATCTATTCGGGAAGGGGCGTTTTATAATGGATTAGATGGATACAGTATCAAGGTAGGTAAAAAAGGAAAGGATGGTAAAACTTTGTTTAATGTGATGATATATGATCATACTTCTGGCGATGGTAACAAAAAAGTAGTCATAGCAGAATCAGGTATGATGCAAATGGCCAATAAGGATAAATACCTTGTGCTGACATTGAACAAAGGAGCTGTTTATGAAGAGCAAAATAAAATTAAAGACGGATTCGATCATCACCCTTTAATGAGAAACGCATTCGATTCATACAGGATTCGTTTTGATTTGTCATCCTTTAAGCTCAATCGTACGAATGAAGATTTGTTTAAAGGGGGACATCAAATGATGAATATGAAACAGCTTGATGCATCGGTCGATACTTTTCAGACGGATTTAAAAAAGCGTATAAAAGATGTGGATAATAATCTAAAGCCTTATTTCTATTTTGTCAGAGATACTTCCAATTTATCTAATGCTTTGAAAACGGTACAGCCAATGAATGTGTTTTTAGACACTAATCAGGTTTATCAGAAAATGGCGTATGAAAATGCAATGAATCAAGCGCGCTCAATTCAGGCTTATATGAATGGTACATTCGAAGATTTAGATAGTCGATATTATAATATCAACAAATACAAAGTAGAATGGCATCGTAAATTAACATTATCGGCTGCTTGTTTTATTCTTTTTTTAATTGGAGCTCCATTGGGGGCAATTATTAGAAAGGGCGGCTTGGGGTTACCGTTAGTCATTTCAATCATTTTCTTTTTGATTTATCATGTGACCAGCATTACCGGAGAGAAAATGGCGAAAGAAGGAGTGATAGCCCCCATGTCAGGAATGTGGTTATCTTCATTTGTTTTGTTACCTATCGGGATGTTTTTGATTTATAAAGCAACGCATGATTCGGCACTTTTCGATAGAGATGCCTACCGTAATATGGGAAGAAAAATCTTAGCACAGGTAAGGAGAAAATAAAGATGAAGGTATTACAACTTTGTTTGAAGGTTCCATTTCCTCCCAATGATGGTGGTTGTATTGCAATGCATAATATGCAAAAGTCGTGGTGGGCGAATAATATTCAAGTAAAAGTTCTAACGTTTAATACCATTAAACATCCTGTACAGCTCGATCAATTGCCGACAGAATATCTTGCCAAGACAAATATTGAGGGCGTTTATTTGGATAATCGAGTTAAAATCTTTGATGCGTTAAAGGCTTTAATCGCTGGAGAATCGTACAACGTAAAACGATTTATCAGTGCTGATTTTTCTGAAAAATTAAAATCAATTTTGAAGAGCGAACAATTTGATGTTATTCAATTAGAGAGTTTGTATATGGCTCCTTATATTGAAGACATTCGTCAATGTAGCACGGCGAAAATTGTATTTCGTCCTCATAATATCGAATATAAAATCTGGGAACGACTTGCGAAGAATACTCTTAATCCTATAAAGAAATTCTACTTGAAAGTTTTAACAAAACAGTTAAAGAAGTACGAAGAAAGTATTCTAAATAAAATCGATTATTTACTTCCATTAACTTGGGAGGATGCTCAAGAGCTAACCATGATGCGTTGCCGAAAATCCATGATGGTGTTGCCAATTGGTGTCCATGCAAACGAATATAAGGTAATTCCTCCGCCAAATAATCAAGTTGTATTTCATTTAGGAGCTATGGATTGGTTACCTAATGCCGAAGGGGTAAAATGGTTTTTAACGGAAGTTTGGCCATTGGTTTCAGCTAAGAATAAACAAGTTCAATTAAGACTGGCGGGTAAAGGAATGCCAGCTAGCATAATGAAGTTGAACGCCAGTAATGTCATAGTGACAAATTGGGTAGAAGATGTTCAAAGTTTTTTTAAGGAAGGGCAAGTAATGATTGTTCCATTGCTGAGCGGAAGCGGAATGCGGGTGAAAATAATTGAAGGAATGGCAATGGGTAAGGCTATAGTGACTACCCGTATCGGATTGGAAGGGATTGTAGCAAATGACCAAGAGCACCTACGAATTGCAGATAGCCCGGCTGATTTTGCCGGCGCTATTCTCGACTTATTAGATGATGAATCCGCCGTAGAAAAGTTAGGAAAAGCTGCTCGTCAACTGGTGGAAGTGCGCTATGAATTAAACTTTTTAGGAAAAAAATGGGCGGAATTCCTAAAGAATAACTAAAAAAGTTTTTAAAATCAAGTAATATTATTGGTTGTAAATAGTTGATAAGCAATATTTTGTAAATCTATTCCGCACTTGCAAGAAATTTTAGAAATTTCCTTTTAAAAAAAAGTGTTTTATAAGAGATAATTTGTTAATATTGCAACCCCAATTTAAGGGTAAATAAAACGCATCATGAACTTACTTCAAATAGCTGAACAAAACAGCATCGAATTAAAGCAATGGCCTGACTTTAAAGCAGGAGATACAATTACAGTAAACTATAAAATCATCGAAGGAAACAAAGAGCGTGAGCAGTTGTTTCAAGGTGTAGTTTTACAAAGAAAAGGAAGTGCAGCAACAGAGACATTTACAGTGCGTAAGGTTTCTGGTGGTGTTGGTGTTGAGCGTATCTTCCCAATTAACAGTCCTAAAATTATGAGTATCGAAGTGAATAAGCGTGGTAAAGTTCGTCGTGCACGTATCTTCTATCTACGTGATCAAGTAGGTAAGAGTGCTCGTATTAAAGAGAAAAAAGTAAACACAGCAAAATAAAAGTTTTGTGCTATAATATAGATGGGTCTTTCGGAAACGAAAGGCCCTTTTTGTTGTTGTATCTTTTCGGATTGTTTTTCGTTTATATTTGAGAAATGAATTGGCGACAACTACTTCTTAGTTTTTTAATGCTTAGTTTGAATGTTTCTGCGCAGGATTTTCATGTGGAAAGATTGTTTCAAAAGGAAAATGCTACGGTTAGCGTTTATTCCTTAAAGATGATCAATACTAGCAATGACAGTATTATTGTTTTGCATGCACAAGAAGCTCAGTTCCCACCATTTATTAATGTCTATAAATGGGAGGAGGTAAAAGGACCTAAATCGAAATTATTGATTCATCTGGGAAAAACGACGGATGATTTAAATCCTGAAAAATATCGAGCTACTAAGTCACTAGCACCACAGGAAACCATTAGCATATATTTCTCCTTGCCTTCTAAAATGGATAAACAAGTAAAAGAAGTGGAATTGTGGTTTTCCTATTTAGATAGAAAATACCTTGACGAGTTTAAAAAAGCAGAGAAGACAAATGCCGTTGATGCCATTAAGAAGTGTAAATTATTAAAAGAAAAGCACGGCAGAGTAGTACATCGATTTGTCAGCTTTTAAAATCATTTTTTTAACAATAAGCCCTTTTTTTATCCGTTTAGTGGCTCGTATTTAAATTTCATTTTATATTTACCAAAAGCAAAAGTGTATGACGAAAATAGATTTTCATTTATCGCCTGAATTAGAAGAAGAAATTGCTGTTGAGGAGCAAACAGATAAGCATAAATCCATTGTGCTACATAACGACAATTACAATACATTTGATTGGGTTATTGAATCATTAATGGATGTTTGTGATCACCATCCAGAGCAAGCCACTCAATGTAGTTATATTGTTCATTATAAAGGAAAGTGTTCAGTGAAAGAAGGCGCTTATGATAAATTAAAACCGATGAAAGATGCCTTAATCGATCGTGGGTTAAATGCCACCATCGAATAATGTTTACAACTGTAATTATTACCCTCGTCTTATTAGTTATTAGTTTTTTAAGTTTTTTAATGTTTGCTGGACAAAATTTGTTCAAAGGGTATTTTGCATTTTCTATTATTGTTTATTGTTTAGCTTGTATTTGGATAGGAGACGATATAGGTATTCTAGGAGTTGTTTTAATGACAATAATTTATGCCTCCATTTTAGTCGTCTTATGGACAAAATACCGACCTAAACTGTTTTTTTGGTGGTCGGAGATATCCGGATTTCAGACCAATATGGCAGAAGTAAAAATTGGGGAGTTGGGCAGTACTATTACATCATTAAATATGGATGGAACTGTGCGTTATAAAGGCAAGAAGTACTATGCAAAATCAGCAACGATTGTCATCCCCGCTAATTTCTCCGTGACGATTGATGGAATAGAAGGGTGTTATTTGCTCGTTAAGCCAAATTAAGAAGAATATTTTTTTATCAATTCTTGATTAAAGATATTTTTTTTCTACATTTGCAAACCCAAAGAAAAATGGTTTCGTAGCTCAACTGAATAGAGCATCTGACTACGGATCAGAAGGTTAGGGGTTTGAATCCCTTCGAGACCACTAGTGAATCAATCATGAACCCTGAGATTTATCTCAGGGTTTTTTATTTATTTGGCTGTTTAGTCAAGTTAGCTTGATGCTAAATAAGCCAAATAAATAAAAATACGCAAAGCGTTCATGATTGATTTGGACCTCGGGTAAAAAGGGATGCGCACGCAGTGCGAATCCAGTTGCATTTTGTCAAGCTCGCTTGGATCAAAATAAGCACATAAAATCCAATCAATGAGGTGCAAACTCAATAGATGATTGATTTGGACCTCGGGTAAACAGGGAGGCATTGAAGTAGAGGATTTTGCAGTCAAAATCACACTTCAGTACAACTATGAAAAGCAATATTAAAATAGAAAAGCATAATAAAACTTTGTGCTTTTTGATGCGTCTTCGCCAAGCACCTTCCATCATTGTTTTTTGTCTATGATTAGGGTTGAAAATACGTGAATACTAAACTTTAAATCAACCCTTGTTTTTTCGCCAATAAAAATGGGCGATTCGCCAAATAACGCAAAATGACATCATCAAGAAATCTATTTTTGCCGCTTAATCTTAAAACATTATATGAGAAAAACACTTAACTCCGTTACCCTTGTGGTTCTGTTTGTATTATCTACACTCGGAACTATAATTAACACTGCGTCTGCGCAAACATTCCCCCCTGCAAGTAGTTGTACGTCCAACGACTTATCACTTGTTGGTATTACACTTACTGGAGGAAACACCTGTAACACTTGTACTCCAGGTACAACTATTACAAGAACCGTAAACCTTGCAATCAATAATAAAACGGGTTCTACTCGAACATCGTTTGCATTTTGGGGAACTCTGCAAATTTTTAATGATAATGGTACTTTAGCTAGCTCTACTCCATATTCTGCGTGTTTTGGTCCAATTCCCAAAAATGCAACGACAACCTTTCAAAATGGTACCGTATCTTATACTTGCGGACAATCATTGAAACTAGTTAATATTTATTTGGCTTGGACGGATGCATCTCCAGGAAGTACATGCGCAACATTATTAAATAATACAGCAACAATTAACCCTAAGTGTGGTGTACTTCCAGCAATAAATATCAATGGTGGAGTAAATGCAACTGTTACAACTGTTGATGCGACTTGTACTGGAAATGGTAGTATTACTGTTGCACCTACAGGAGGAACAGGGCCTTATTCTGTAAGAATTGGAACTACCTTATTTAATAACGTTACATCATCGGCAACCTTTAGTAATCTTGCACCAGGTACTTACACTGCAACGATTACTGATGCACTAGGATGTACTAATACAAAAACTCGTACGATCGTTCAGGCAACCACTAATCCTCCAGCACCAACTGGTTCAGATCAGACTCAGTGCTCTGCAAATCCAATTCAAACCTTAACAGCAGCTGCAACAGCTACACAAGGATCTGTTGTTTGGTACAATGCAGCTTCTGCAGGTTCTGTAGTAGCTAATCCTACTTTGAATACTGTGGGCTCAGTAACTTATTATGCGGAATCGGTATTAGGAACCTGTACAAGTTTAACTCGTACTCCAATTGTTTTAACGATTAATCCTACGCCAGCAGCTCCAACAAGCAATGGAAATATTACACAATGTGAGCAATCACCAATTCAAACGATTACTGCTTCAGCTTCAGGTAGCAATGTTACATGGTATACAGCTTCAAGTGGTGGATCATTAGTGGCTTCACCAACATTAAATACAGTTGGGAATGCAACTTATTATGCAATGGCAACATTAGGTTCTTGTAATAGCTTTACACGTACACCGGTTGTATTAACTATCAATCCTACACCTGCTGCTCCAGTTAGCGGAGGAAATATTACAGAATGTGAGCAATCACCAATTCAAACTCTTACAGCAACTGCTACAGGTAGCAATGTTACTTGGTTTACAGCATCAAGTGGTGGATCATTAGTAGCTTCTCCAACATTAAATTCGGTTGGTACATCAACGTACTATGCAATGGCTACATTGGGATCATGCAATAGCTTCACGCGTACAGCAGTTGTGTTAACCATCAATCCTACACCAGCTGCACCAACAAGCAATGGAAACATCACAGAATGTGAGCAATCACCACTTCAAACGCTTACTGCTTCAGCAACAGGTAGCAATGTTACTTGGTATACTGCTTCAAGCGGTGGTTCATTAGTAGCTTCTCCAACATTAAGTACTGTTGGTACTTCTACATATTATGCAATGGCAACTTTAGGTACATGTAACAGCTTTACACGTACGCCGGTAGTTTTAACGATCAACCCAACTCCAGCTGCTCCAGTTAGCGGAGGTGATATCACTCAATGCGTAGCTTCTCCAGTACAAACGCTTACTGCAACTGCAACAGGTAGCAATGTGACATGGTACACAGCATCAAGTGGTGGATCATTGGTTGCGTCTCCAACATTAAATGCAGTAGGAACCTCTACTTATTATGCAATGGCTACATTAGGTGTATGTAATAGTTTTACACGTACTCCGGTAACATTAACAATCAATCCT
>JBJTMY010000135.1:0-4816 GCA_046073825.1 Bacteroidota bacterium | reverse complement strand
ATTATACCGAAAACGACGAGCTCAAAATTTTTCTTCACGATTTCAAATCCTCCGCATGTGTAACCCAGCATGGAGATACCGATTACCCAGAGCAGAGCACCAAGAATGCAAACGGTGATGTATCGGCGGTAAGGCATATTGCCGGCACCTGCAACGAAGGGTGCGATGGTGCGAACGATTGGAACAAAGCGCGCCATGATGATGGCTTTTGTCCCGTATTTTTCAAAAAACTCTTCTGTCTTTTCAATATAGTCACGTTTTACTAATGGCTTATTTCTGAATGTCCAACCAGTAACATGTTCCCCTAAATAACGACCAATTGTATAATTGCAATTATCACCTGCAACAGCTGCTAAAATAAGTAGCCCCATTACATAAAAAATATTTAAATGGTTGATTTCATTGGCGCATAGTGCACCCACAGCAAATAGTAATGAGTCTCCAGGTAAAAATGGCATAACCACCAAACCAGTTTCTACAAAAATGATTAAAAATAAAATGACATAAACAAAAGTTCCATATTCATTGACCATCGCAGATAAGTGATCATTGATGTGAAGGATAAAGTCAAGAAGTTGCGAAATCATAAGTAACGGAACGAAGTTTAAATTGGACTTAATGATGAATCAATTTCAGCAGCATAAGCAAGAATACCACCTTTTAGATTATGCAAGTTGGTAAACCCAAACTGTGTTTCCAACGCGTTCACTGCAACCGCACTTCGTCCTCCAGCTTTGCAATGAATGATAACGGGGACGTCTGTACGAACTCTGTCCTTCTCATTGATGATGGTTGCCAACGGAATTAATTCTCCATTAATATTGGCAGCGTCAAATTCAAATTCTTCACGAACGTCAATTAATTGGAACTCCTGATTTTCATCCATCATTTTTTTGAGTTCCTGAACACTCACTTCTTTCATTATACTTTTGCGGTTTTAGATTTTTCTGAACTTTCTTTTTTATTCATTGATTCATTATCCTGACGAAATGCTTGCATGTCATCATCAAGATATTGAAAGAAGGTATCGCTTCTTAATCCGATACGTAATGTTTCCAAAGCAATTACTTCGTTCGGAGCAATATTTCCTAAGTTAACATTAGCACCAAAGTGTTTTATAAAATAGGCTTGTTGTGATTTTTGAGGGGTTTCCCAAATGATTTTATCAGCAGGAATTTTCGCAACGATTTTGTTGATCAACACCACATGTGCCTTCCCGTTAGGACGGTAGATTCCAACGGTGCCGCTTTCTCTTGCTTCGGCAATTACTTTCCAAGCTCCTGCCTGTAATTCAGCATGCATCATGTCGATCCATTTATTCGGTCGGATTAAAATTCCTTCCTCTTTCGAACCTACTTCGCTGATAACAGTTGCGTACTTCGTTAAACGATGAATGTATTCGCATTTTTGCTGATGCGACATCGTAATGGAACCATCGGATATTTCACAATATTCCATTTTATAGCGATCCATTAATCGGATGTAATCATCAAACATTCCGCGCACAATAAATGCTTCTAACAAAGTGCCCCCAAAATAAACAGGAATATTTGCTTCTTTGAAAAATGCTAGTTTCCTTTCCAAGTTAGGGGTTACTAATGATGAGCCAAAGCCCAATTTTACTATGTCAATAAAAGGTCCTGAACCATCCACTAGATTTTCGCATTCTCTAATGCTTAATCCTTTGTCCATTACCATCGTTAATCCCGATTGGCGTGGCTTGTCTGTTCTTTCAGGAACGTGAGATAAATTAAAATTCCTCATGATTTTTTGTTGGTATTTATTATCCAATTTGTTCTTTCGTCGTTTGCCATTGCAGGTGCAATTTCAAATACAATTCGATGTTGGTTATAGTCTAAGTGCAATGCCCCTTCTAATTCAATCATGCTCGCTTCGGTCTTGCCAATTAAAAATAAATAAGCTGATAATCGATAATATAACTCAACCACAGTAGGGTGGTAAGCAACTCCCTGTGCCATAAGCGCAGCTGCTCGCTGATTTAAATTGATATTATGTAGTAGGTCGCCATAAGCTAACCATGTGTCAATGTTTTCTGGATCAAGGCTGATGGATTTGTTGTAACATTCGTCTGCCTCTTGAAAATTTCCAAGTTGAAATTCACAATCGCCTAAGGCAAGCCAATATTCTCCATTTCCTTCTTCGTTTTCAATGGCCTTTTTAATGTAGTACATCGCTTCATACCATCGTTCTTCTTCTTCGTAAGTAACGCCTATTCCATACCAGGCCTGCGCCATAAACGGATCGGATTTTATTGCTTTATAATAGTAATCACGCGCTTCATCCCATTTTTTTAATTGCTCATAGCACTCTCCTAAATTGTAATAGGTATAGGCGTCTGGATGGCAATATTCAAAAGCAGTTTTGTAAGCTAAAATAGCCTCTTCAAATTGATCATTCATCAAATACACTTGAGCTAAATCTAAATAGGCAGGTGCAAATTGATCGTTAATTAATAAACAGTAATCAAATGCTTTTAACGCGTATTCAAAATTTCCTTGCTTCGTATATAGCTCCCCTAAATGATACCACGAAAGGTAATGATAAGGATCTTCATCAATTATGGAATTGATTAAGTTGATTCCTTGTTCGAAGATATCTCCAAATTCACAACAAGAAACTACTTCACTTAAACAAGCTTCATGCTGTGGATTGTCTTTTAAGCAATCACGGTAGAAGTCAATGGCTGCATTAAAATTCCCAAGACTTTGATAAGCAATTCCGATTCGAAAATAAATGTCGTCTTTTTGTTCATCCGCAAGACTCAATGCTTTCTTATAACTGGAAATGGCAGAATCGTAAATTTGTAGGATGGAATAGATATTTCCTTTGATGACAAAAACTTCTGGATCGAAGGGAGACACACGCTCCACCTTTTCAAGTAGGGCCAAAGCCTTTTCTTTTTTTCCTGCCAGAGCGAAAAGTTCAGCTTCTTTCATAATGAAACTACTGCTATCAGGATGTATACTGCGTGCGTATTTCGTTACTTCATCAGCACTGTCAAAATCTAAAATTTCAAGGTAATGGTCAATTAAATTTAAAAGCGTGTCCACATCAAAAAAGTACTGGGTTTTACGCCTCCTCATCTCTTCAAATTTCTTCAAAGAGTTTCCTAAAAATTCGTTTTCCTCAAATGGTCCCTGGTCTTCTGTCATATCCGCTTTTTCTACTCTTACAAATTTAGCAAATTTTACCTGAATTCGTACTAATGTTCTTTCATAAAATCGAATTATTTAACCATAAAAACTGAAATTGTTTTTAGCTTTGCCGACTCAATAATTCCTTTTTGCATGATTTCCAACTCTTTGACGCAAAAGGTACTCGTGGCTGGAGCAACAGGATTAGTCGGCAGTGCCTTGTTAGATATTTTAATAAATGAAATTACCATTCAAAAAATAGTGGTCGTTGGCCGGACAAAACCTGTCAATAAGTCTCCTAAAATTGAATTTGTTATGACGGATTTCGAAAACCCCATGGAATTAGCTCCCCACTTTATTGAAGTGCACACGGTATTTTGCTGCATAGGAACCATTATAAAAACTGCTGGGTCACAAGAAGCATTTCGTAATGTTGATTATGGAATTCCAGTAGCATTGGCAAAACTAGCCTCTGAAAATCAGGTGAAAAGTATGATTGTAATTTCTTCTATCGGTGCCAACGCTCAAAGCAATAATTTCTATTTGAAAACTAAAGGTGAAATGGAAGAAGCCGTAGCGAGTTGTAAAATTCAAAAAACAGCTTTCCTTCGTCCTTCACTTATCAATGGACCTCGTCGTGAATTTCGTTGGAAAGAACTTGTTTCCAAGATTTTTTTGACGATGTTTTCTTTTCTATTGCAAGGGAGGTTTAAACGATATCGTTCCATTAATCATGATGTAATTGCTATGGCTATGTGGAAAATATCCAACAGCGCAAATAATACAAGCGTGTATGAATCAGACGAGATTCAATGGATTGGCGGCTAAGAAAGTATTAATTCAATTTTGTTTTGATGTAAGGTCTTTTCTTTCCTTATAACTGAGTATCTTTGTGCCCAATTTTACAACTTACAAAATGCCTGATTTTAACTCCCTCGACTCGAAACATTTTATATTAATTAAGGGAGCAGGTATGCACAATCTGAAAAAGATAGATGTAGCCATTCCTAGAAATAATTTTGTTGTAATAACAGGATTGAGTGGCTCTGGAAAAAGTTCTCTTGCGTTCGATACGTTATACGCCGAAGGGCAACGTCGCTATGTTGAAAGTTTAACTTCTTATGCTCGTCAGTTTATTGGACGGATGGATAAACCAGAAGTTGAATATATTCATGGAATCGCTCCCGCTATCGCCATTCAGCAAAAAGTGAATTCCCGTAACCCACGTTCAACTGTTGGTACTTCCACCGAGATATATGATTATTTGAAATTGTTATTTGCACGAATCGGTAAAACAATTTCTCCTGTTTCCAATAGTGAGGTAAAAAAAGATAATGTACAAGATATTGTCGATTTTATTATTAATAATAAAAATAAAAGAATAATCATTACTTCTCCTATTTATCAATATACAGGCCGTACGGTTGCAGATGAACTTTCTTCTCTTCAACAAAAAGGGTTCGATCGACTTTTTGTGAATGATATGCAAAAAGATATTGATGAAATACTAGCTGAAATTGCATCCGAAGAAAAACCTAAAGTAAAAAAAGTTGCTGCTAAAAAAGTAACAACAAAAGCAATAGATTCGATTGTTGAATCGATTCCTGTTTTAATCCCTGGATTTAATTTATTAGTAGATAGAGTAGTGGTGAATGACGAAG
>JBJTMY010000134.1:0-4440 GCA_046073825.1 Bacteroidota bacterium | reverse complement strand
CTTTAATACGACTACTTGCTCTTGGGATGTGACAGGTACACAACCAATGATGCCTTCATTAGCTTGTTATGAATCGGCAGATTTCAATACCACAACTTGTTCGTGGGATGTGACAGGTACACAACCAGCTCAACCGTCGTTGGCTTGTTATCAATCAGCAAACTTCAATACCACTACTTGCTCTTGGGATGTGACAGGTACGCAACCGGCTCAACCTTCGTTGGCTTGTTATGAATCAGCAAACTTTAATACCACTACTTGCTCTTGGGATGTAACAGGAACGCAACCAGCTCAACCGTCGTTGGCTTGTTATGAATCAGCAAACTTTAATACCACTACTTGCTCTTGGGATGTGACAGGTACGCAACCGGCTCAACCGTCGTTAGCTTGTTATGAATCAGCAAACTTCAATACCACTACTTGCTCTTGGGATGTAACAGGAACGCAACCGGCTCAACCGTCGTTAGCTTGTTATCAATCGGCCAACTTCAATACAACTACTTGCTCTTGGGATGTGACAGGTACGCAACCGGCTCAACCGTCGTTAGCTTGTTATCAATCGGCCAACTTCAATACCACTACTTGCTCTTGGGATGTAACAGGAACGCAACCGGCTCCTCCGACAATTGCATGTTATCAAACAGCAATATGGAATGGTGTATCATGTAACTACACGATTATTGGAACACAGCCTAACCCTCCAACCGGTTTAGCTTGTTATCAAACTGCGACATGGAATGCTACTACTTGTACTTACGATATCACAGGAACACCTCCTCCAGCACCAAGTATCTCTGGTTCTATTGCTGGTTCTACTTCGGTTTGTCCAAGTACTACAGTTACCTACAGTATTGCTGCTGTTACAGGAGCAACCTCTTATACTTGGACAGCACCAACCAATGCAACCATCGCATCTGGACAAGGAACAACATCAGTAACAGTAACATTCGCAAGTACATTTACTAGCGGAACTCTTTCGGTTGCAGCCGTTGGTTGCGGTGGAACAGGAACCGCAAAAACGTTATCCATTACTAAAACAGCGGCACCTGCAACGCCGAGCGCAATCAATGGTAGTGCATCTGTATGCGCTAGCTCCACAAGCACTTATAGCATTACAGCTGTCGCTGGAGCTACTTCTTATACATGGACAGCTCCAACCAATGCAACCATCGCATCTGGACAAGGTACAACAAGTGTAACGGTGACCTTTGCTAGTACCTTTACAAGTGGATCACTTACTGTTAAAGCAGTGGGTTGTGGCGGAACAAGTACTGCTAAATCTTTATCGATTGCTAAAACGGCTGCTCCAGTAGCACCAGGAACTATCAGTGGAATAGCCACGGTTTGTCCTAATACAACTGTTACTTATAGCATCGCTGCTGTTACGGGTGCAACCTCTTACAATTGGACGGCTCCAAGCAATGCGAGCATTGCTTCTGGACAAGGTACAACAAGTGTAACCGTAAACTATAACAGTTCATTTGTGAGTGGAACTTTATCGGTAACTGCTTCCAATTGCGGTGGTACAAGTACAGCAAAAACACTAGCAATTTCAAAATCTGCTGCTCCAGTAGCACCAGGAACCATCAGTGGAACAGCCACTGTTTGTCCGAATACAACTGTTACCTATAGCATCGCTTCCGTAACGGGAGCAACCTCCTACACTTGGACGGCACCAACCAATGCAAGCATTGCATCTGGACAAGGTACGACAAGTGTAACAGTTAACTATACCAGTTCATTCGTTAGTGGAACTTTATCAGTAGCAGCTATCAATTGTGGTGGTACAAGTACAGCAAAAACATTAGCAATTTCAAAATCTGCTGCACCTGCAACTCCAGGAGCTATTACAGGAACTGCATCCATTTGTTCAACAACTGCTACGTATAGCATCGCTGCTGTAACTGGTGCAACATCGTACACTTGGACAGCTCCAACGAATGCTTCCATCACATCAGGACAAGGCACCACTACTGTTACGGTAACATTTACCAATTTATTTACCAGTGGAAGTTTATCGGTGACTGCAACAAATTGCGGTGGAACAAGTGCCGCAAATTCAATTGCAATTTCGATGGCTGCTGCACCTGCAACGCCAGGCGCAATCAGCGGACCAGTAACAGGATTATGTAAGCAATCAGCGGTGACCTATTCTATTGCAGCCGTTCCTAATGCAGTTTCATATACTTGGAATGTCCCTTCTGGTGCAGTGATTACTTCAGGTCAAGGTACCACAACTGTGGTTGTTAACTTTAATAATGCAAGCTTATCAACCAGTAACGTTTTATCTGTAATTGCTAATGGCGCATGTAATTCGAGTGCGGCCAGAACGCTTACCTTTAACGGATTGCCAGCAACTCCTACTTCAATTACAGGCAATTCAACACCATGTAAAAACACGATTACTACTTACACAGTATCTGCGGTGTACGGTGCAAGTGGTTATACGTGGACAGTGCCAACAGGATGGACCATTCAATCAGGTCAAGGAACTGCAACAATAAGTGTTAAAACGGGTTCTACTTCCGGATCTATTACCGTAAAAGCAAATAGTCAATGTGGTTCTTCAAGTGCTTACTCGAAGAGCATAACGGTAGGAAGTTGTAGCTCTAGAGATGGAATTAACAACGGAACAGCTAGTAACATGGTTGATATTCGTTTCTATCCAAACCCTGTTAATGACCTCTTAAATATTGATTACTTCGGTTTATCAAGTGGTGATGCATTGATTAGATTATATGATGCAACAGGACGTCTCGTTCTTTCTGAACAATATTCGTCGGTAGAAGGTGACAATCACATTACTTTAAATCTTGCTTCACGACTTCCATTAGGATTATACATTGTTGAAATACAACAAGCCGATCAAATTGAAAAGTCAAGAATCATTATTGAATAATTATTAATGGTATCCAATAAAAAAATCCTCGGAAGAAATTCCGGGGATTTTTTTTGTTTATATAAAGTGACAATGAAAAATTATATATGTATGCTATGCGCCAATAGGACTCTTGATTAAAACTAACAATAAATTCATTATTTCCTCCAACCTTTATTTCTTTCCCGTCTTCTTCGCCAGCTTGCTCAGCGTTAACTGATAAACTTCTTCTTTCTCACGAATCAGATCTTGTAACAACTGGTTCTTCTCTTTGTAAAGTTTCAAAAGGTCTTTGTCGGGTTCTGTTTGGTATTGCGCGTTGTATTGCTGAAAAAAATTATGATTTAATACTTTGCAGAGCCGCTCTAATAATCCTGTGTCAATGGTGTCGCGCTTGTAGATGTTAAAAATGTTGGGCTTCGATACGTTTAATGCCTTGGCAAGGTCCTCTACGGTATATCCACGACTCTTGACAATTTTCTTTATCTCCGGACCAATTTTAATCTTTGACATAACACGAAACTATAGCGATTTTTGGCCGATTGAAATTTTACCTTATACTCCTACTATAGTTTTTTTATACTCATTATCAGTTTTTTAAGGATATTTCACTTTTTACTTGGGTAATTTATTTTCTTGAACTATAATTATTTTATAGTATTGCTATCACTATACTATACTTATGTTGGTTTTTAATCCTCTTTTTGTGGCGATTAATTCCCTGTAATCATTCTCAAAACAGCACCTTTTTACCTCGAAAATGATTACCGGAGAACTTAAATCGCAGATAGATAAAGTCTGGGAGTCATTCTGGACTGGAGGATTATCGAATCCTATCACCGTCATAGAGCAATTGACGTATCTGCTTTTTATTCGCCGTCTCGATGAACTACAAACGCAAAAAGAGTATCAAGCAAGTATTCTAAAAAAGCCCATCGACCAACCTATCTTTCAAGCGAACGAAGACGATATTCGTTGGAGCCGCTTTAAAAATATGGATCCCGAAGTCATGTATCGTCAGTTTACGAAACAAGATGGAGTATTCGATTTTCTAAAAAATGTTGGAACTCGCAGTGCCGCTTTCTCGAAGTTTATGAAGGGTGCAACGTTCATGATTCCTACTCCCCGACTACTTGCGCAAGTGGTGGAAATGATTTCTAACATTAACATGAACGACCGCGATACAAAAGGCGATGTTTATGAATATTTGTTGAGCAAGATTGCCTCCGCCGGACAAAACGGACAGTTCCGCACTCCACGACATATCATTCAAATGATGGTGGAAATGGTGCAACCACAAATGGAAGATATTATTTGTGATCCATCTTCGGGTACCTGCGGATTTCTTGTGGTAGCAGGCGAATATATCCGTGAGCATTTTAAAGATGAATTGCTCAAAGAAAAAATCAATGCGCATTTTCAGAATGAAATGTTTGTTGGAATGGAGTTCGACCCAACCATGATTCGTATTGGGGCGATGAATCTTATTTTGCATGGCATTGAAAATCCACAGTTAAAAGATGTTGATTCTTTAAGCGAAGCCAACACCTCGTTTACTGAAA
>JBJTMY010000133.1:0-8187 GCA_046073825.1 Bacteroidota bacterium | reverse complement strand
CTTTGCCAAAAAACTCCACTTCATTCCTGTAGGGAAACCCGCTCCTCCACGACCTCTCAGTCCTGATTTTTTAACTTCTTCAACAATTGCATCAGGCGACATACCCAATGCTTTTTTCAACCCTTCGTAACCACCATGCTGACGATATACTTCGAGCGATTGAATGCCCGGTACATTTATATTTTCGGTTAGTAATTTACGTCCCATTTTAATTTCTTATAAATAGTTTACCGGTTATTTAATTTCTTTTTTCGACCAATGAGAAACTGGTTCTACAATCGTCGCTTTACATTCATGAATAATATCATCCACCTTTGCAAGTGTTAAGTTCTCATGATACGTTTCACCTATCTGCATCATTGGTGCTGTTCCGCAAGAAGCAAGACACTCAACCGTTTTTAAAGTAAACATTCCATCAGCAGTTGTCTGGCCTGCCTTGATCGACAATTTTTTCTCAATATATTTTACAATATCATCAGAGCCTAACAACCAACAAGGACCAGTATGACAGACTTCAATGACACATTTACCAACTGGTTTTAAGTTAAACATTGAGTAAAACGATGCCACCTCATAAACCTCAATTGGAGTGATGTTTAATATAGAAGCCACATAGTCCATAGCATCTGAACTTAACCATCCACCGAACTCCGCTTGTGCTACATGTAACAAAGGAATCAAAGCCGACTTTTGCTTTCCTTCGGGATATCTTTTTATCATTCGTTGCGCTAATGCTAGAGCATCGTCGCTGAACTTTAATTTATTTTCGTTATTCATATATAAATCTTCTGATTTAATATTAAGCGTCTAATTCACCTGCAATTACATTCATTGAGCTCATTGTTAAGATAGCATCACTTAAGAATGCACCTTTTACCATTTCTGGGTATGCCTGATAGTAGATAAAACATGGACGACGGAAATGCAAGCGATAAGGAGTTCTTCCACCATCACTCACTAAGTAAAATCCTAATTCTCCATTACCACCTTCCACAGCGTGATATACTTCTCCTTTTGGCATCTCTGTCTCACCCATCACAATTTTGAAGTGATAAATTAATCCTTCCATGGTATTATATACATCTTCTTTCTCCGGAAGGAAGAAGTTAGGCACATCAGCATGGAATGTTGTTTTATCATCCATCTTCTCTAACTTTTCTACTGCTTGACGGATAATACTCAAGCTCTGCCACATCTCTTGCTGACGGACCATGAATCGGTCATAGGTGTCACCGTTAGTACCCAATGGAATTTCAAAATCAAAGTCTTCATACCCCGAATATGGGTTCATTACACGCACATCATAATCTACTCCTGCTGCTCGTAAATTAGGACCTGTAAATCCGTATGCTAAAGCACGCTCTGCGGTTATTGGTCCACATTTAATTGTTCTATCCATAAAGATTCTATTACGAACCAATAAGTTTTCGAACTCTTTTAATCCTTCAGGAAATTCTTTTAAAAGCTTATGAATTTTCTCCCATGCCAATGGAGTAAAATCTCTTTCTAATCCACCAATGCGACCAATGTTAGTCGTCAAACGTGCACCACACAACTCCTCATAAATTTCATAGATAAATTCTCTCCATTGAAATACATACAGGAAGCCTGTCATTGCACCACTATCAACCCCAATAACTGAGTTACAAATAATATGATCGGCAATACGAGCTAATTCCATTATTATCACGCGCAAATACTGAACGCGTTTAGGAATTTCAATGCCTGCTAATTTTTCAACCGTCATGTGCCATCCCATATTGTTAATTGGTGATGAGCAATAATTTAAACGATCAGTAATGGGAGTAATCTGATTATAAGGTCTACGCTCCGCCAATTTTTCAAAGGCTCTGTGAATATAACCGATGGTAGGCTGTGCTTCTACGATTAACTCTCCATCCATCTTCATAATATTTTGAAAAATACCATGGGTTGCAGGGTGAGTAGGACCTAAATTCAGGATTGTATATTCTTTCTCTTGGAGAATTTCTTTGTTGGTGTTCATGTTTCGAAATATTAACGGCCAAACATTTTGTCATCTTTATCACCTCTGAAAGGATCTTCCAGCGGAAATTCTTTGCGAAGTGGCCATCCTACAAGAGAATCCATATTCAAGATTCGTCGCATATCGGGATGTCCATGGAAACGATATCCAAAAAAATCATAGGTTTCACGTTCTTGCCAATTTGCTGCAGGCCAAATATCAGTTAACGAGTCAAAAACAGGCTCTGAATCATTCAAAAATGTTTTGATTCTGATTCTAACATTAGCTGGCATATTATGTAATTGATACATCATTCCGAAAGGCATTGCCTGCTCCGGAAAATGCAATCCGCATAACGTAGTAAGAAAATGAAAGTTCAACGACTCATCGTCGTGTAAAAACTTTACTAATGATTTCAAACTACTTTTTTCTACCGTCACAGTAAGTATATCCTGCAATAACTCGATGCTTTGAATGGACGATCCAAATTCCGATTGCAGCTTTTCGGTAATAAATTCCTGATTTAATGAGGACATATTATTTTATCATTACTCGATGCCGTAAGAAGCTAATAACTCCTGGTACTCTGGAGAATTCCTCCTACGCAACGATTCATTTTGTACTAATTCCTGAATTTTCAATATTCCATCCATAATTTGCTCTGGACGAGGAGGACAACCTGGCACATACACATCAACCGGAATAATTCGATCAATGCCTTGCAACACACTATAAGTATCAAAAATACCACCTGTAGAAGCACATGCTCCGACAGCAATTACCCACTTTGGCTCCGCCATTTGCTCATAAACTTGCCGTAATACAGGCCCCATTTTTTTTGAAATAGTTCCCATTACCATCAATAAATCTGCTTGTCGAGGAGAAAAACTTAAGCGCTCTGCACCAAAACGGCCTAGGTCGTAAGTTGATGCCATGGTGGCCATAAACTCAATACCACAACAAGAGGTAGCAAAAGGAAGTGGCCATAATGAATTTGAACGAGCCATCCCCACCGCCTTATCTAGTGATGTAGCCAGAAATCCTGGACCTTCAAAACCTTCTAGCTTTTTATTGTTTTCAGACATAAAATCAATATTTTTTATTCCCACTTAAGGGCACCTTTCTTAATAATGTAAATTAAACCAAGAATTAATAACCCTAAAAACACAAGCATCTCTCCGAATGCCGCCAACCCAGTTTTACTCCATTCTGCAAAATTAACTGCCCACGGATACATAAAAATAACTTCGACATCAAAAAGGACAAACAAGATTGCTATCAGGAAATACTTGATTGAAAAGGGAAGTCGTGAATTCCCTTGCGATTCAATACCACATTCAAATGTTTCAAGCTTTATGCTCGACTTACGCTTAGGCCCAAGCAAATGCGTGACAAACATGGTAAATAATACGAAACCAATGGCTACTACAAACATCATTGCAATAGGAAGATAATCGACTGGTGTGCTTAGTAAAATCATAATATTAAATTTCTTTAACAATAATTTACGGTTAAAGTTTCGGGTGCGAATTTACCTTTTTTTTCGAGTGCATATAATAAATCAATCTTGATTTTTAACAGTTATTCAACAAATTGTTAATTTGAGTGATTGGTATTCATTAATTACCTAATTTTCAGAAGATTTTACTGGCGGTTGTCCTTAAACAAATATTGACTTTTATTTCCCGTAAACATTCTGTCGATTTTTTTGTTGTGATTTTTACTGTATGAAAAAAAGCGTCTTAATTATAGGGTCTGGCTTGGGCTCACTTGCTACCGCTCTGCGACTCACAAAGCATGGATATCATGTTCAAATCGTGGAAAAACACAACACGCCCGGTGGGAGATTAAATCTAATTGAAAAAGATGGATTTAGTTTCGATATGGGTCCTTCATTTTTTAGTATGTCTTACGAATTTAAAGAATTGTTCGACTACATCGGTGAGGCGAACCCTTTAAAATTAAATGAACTGAATCCGCTATATGCCGTTTACTTTGAAGGCAAAGACCATCCTTTTTTAATGCATAAGGACTTAAAAAAATTAGCAAAAGAATTTGAAAAGGTAGAGCCTCAATTGGAGCAAAAAGTAAAAAAATACCTCGATGCGGCTGGTAAGTTATTTCATGATACTGAGAATATCGTAGTTAAACAAAATTTCGATTCCAAACTTAAATATCTCTTTCAACTTACAAGAGTACCCTTCAAACATGGTCCAAAAATGTTTCGTTCGATGTGGTCTGAACTCGAAAAGAATTTTGACTCAGAAGAAGTAAAAGTGATATTCTCATTAGTATCGTTTTTCCTAGGATCTACACCTTTTCAAACTCCAGCTGTTTACACGCTATTAAATTATACCGAATTGGTACATGATGGCTATTGGAACGTACAAGGTGGGATGTATAAAATTGTAACTGAAATCAAGAAAATCCTTGAAAGCAAAGGCGTTCAATTTACGTTCAATACCGAAATTGTTGAGATAGAAGAGAAAGATGGTAAAGCAATAGCAGCTATTGCAAAAAATGGCCACCGTTTCACTGCGGATATTATAGTTTGTAATGGAGATGCAGCCTCGTTTAGAGGACAAGTATTAAAGAGAAGAGAATTTTCATCCGATAAATTAGATCAAATGGATTGGACATTATCTCCTTTTACCATTTACTTAGGTGTGAAAGGCAAACTTGAAAACTTACATCACCATAATTATTTCCTCGGAAATAATTTTAGAGAATATGCTGACAATATTTTTAAAACATCTGTAAGTCCCAAAAAACCTTACTACTACGTGAATGTAAGTTCTCGCTCTAACCCGAATTGCGCTCCAGAAGGCTGTGAAAACCTGTTTATTCTATGCCCGGTTCCCGACCTTCGTTATAAACCAGATTGGAGCGATTCAGAAGAATTGGCTTCCAATATAATTAAAGATTTATCTGAAAGAGTCGGTTATGACATTTCAGCAAACATCGTTTCAAAAACAATATTGACTCCTGAAGATTGGCAAAACAACTTCAACTTATATCGTGGCAGTGGATTAGGACTCGCTCACGGACTCAATCAGATTGGAGGATTTAGACCTGCAAACAAAGATGAAAAATTAAACAACTTATATTACGTCGGCGCAAGCACCATTCCCGGAACAGGATTACCAATAGTGGTTATCGGCTCTCGATTAGTAACCGAAAGAATATTAAATGATTATGGAACTATACACTAAAACTTGTACTGAAATCAGTAAGAAAATTACGCATAACTACAGTACATCTTTTACTTTGGGTATTCGTACCTTACATAAAAAACTTCATGACCCCATTTACGCTATTTATGGCTTTGTTCGCATTGCGGATGAGATTGTGGACACTTTTCATGAGCATAACAAGACTAGTTTGTTGGCAAAATTCAAGGCTGACACTTACGAATCATTAGTACAGCGAATTAGCACAAATCCTGTTCTACATGCCTTTCAAGAAGTGGTTCATCAATACAACATAGATTTAGAACTGATTGAAGCATTTTTAAATAGTATGGAAATGGATTTACACCATGCTACTTATGATGATAATAAATACAATGAATATATTTATGGTTCTGCTGAAGTAGTTGGATTGATGTGCTTGAAAGTATTTTGTAACGGCAATCAGGCAGAATATGACCGCCTAAAATCGCCAGCTAAACATCTAGGTGCCGCATTTCAAAAGGTTAACTTTTTACGTGATATGAAGAGTGACTATGCTGAACGAGGAAGAGTATATTTTCCAGAAGTTGATTTTAATTTCTTCTGCGACCAAACAAAACTAAAACTTGAAAAGGAAATTGAAGAAGATTTCAAAAAGGCCTACCAAGGCATCAAGGAACTTCCGATAGAAGCTCGATTTGGAGTTTATGTAGCTTACATTTACTATCAAGCACTGCTTCGCAAAATCAAAAAAGTGCCAGCATCTACCATTAAAGATGCTCGAATTAGAGTTCCTAACAAAGAAAAATTCGCTTTGCTTCTTTCATCTTGGTTTAGATTCCAATTAAATGTGATTTAACAATTAATTTTCCTCTATAAAAGGTAACATTTTCTATACAATTTCGAATAAAGGTAGGTTGTAACCACATAAACCTGAATCCTGCTTTAATCGAAATGATGCCGGTACTAAAAATCAATTTTAAAAAATCATTCTCCACCCTTCAATGGTTGTTGCTACTTTTTATAGCATTGTGTCAGCAAAAAGCTTACGCAACACACTCCGCAGGTGCTGACATAAAATACAAGTATATTTCAGGAAATCAGTATGAAATTACCGTTACTTTCTATCGCGATTGCGGCGGGGTAGCAGAACCAAATACAGTTACTGTCAATTGTAAATCACAAAACGGGAATTATAATTTCAATGTGACAGCTAATAAAGTAGTTAGTAACAACGGACAAGAAATCACATTCCCTTGTTCAACAAACGCTACTACTTGTAATGGAGGAGTGACAACTGGCATTAAAAAATGGATTTATAACACCATCGTTACACTACCATCACAACAGAGTGATTGGACATTTAGTTATAGTATTTGCTGCAGAAACTGTTCGATTACGACAATCAGTAACCCATGCTCCTCTACTTCAGTTTTATATGTAGAAGCAAAGTTGAATAATTTAATTTCAATAAATAATTCTTCTCCTGACTTTACTAATAGTCCGATTGCATTTGTTTGCCTTGGTCAAAATTTTAATTATAACCATGGGGTTGTTGAACCTGATGGCGATTCGTTATTTTATGAATTAATCACACCGAAAACTGGATCTAACTCTTCTGTTTCTTTTATACCGCCCACAAGTGTAACAAATCCTGTTTCTTCTTCATCACCATTTAATATCAACAGTAGTAATGGAGATATCAATTTTACCCCTAATCAAATGCAAATTGGTGTAATGGCCATTAGAGTAAAAGAATTTCGCAATGGACAAATGATTGGCAGTGTCATTCGCGATATGCAAATCTACACGCAAATTTGCACTAATAACTTACCTACCTTATCAGGCATAAATGGCGGAAATAATTTTACAACTTCAGTTTGTTCTAATCAACAGATTTGTTTTAATATTAACTCTCTTGATTTAGACAGTAATCAATCAGTAACTTTAACTTGTAACAATGGTATTCCCACTGCAAGCTATAATATAACAGGAGGAAACCGACCTAGTTTGAACTTTTGTTGGACTCCCACAAGCGCTGACATCAGTAATATACCTCATACGTTTACTATCACAGTAAAAGATAATGCATGCCCTACCAATGGAGTTCAAACCTTTTCTTATTCAATTTTAGTTAATGGGCCACAATTTATTCTTGCATCCTCCAACAATTCATGTACTGGTATTTCAGGAGCCCAAATAGCGGTAGTAACCAATGGAAACTTTACTTATTTATGGAATAATGGTTCCACAAATTCTATCATTACCAATCTAACTAGCGGTTCTTATTCGGTAACAGCTACTGATCAAAATGGATGCACATCAAATCAAACATTACAGTTAACAACTAATGGCATTGGCTTAACTTCAACAATCATTCATCCATCGTGTAACGGATTAAACAATGGTGCTATTCAACTTCATGTTGCTGGAGGTACAGCACCCTATAATTATAACTGGAGTAATGGTATGTTGAATAAAGATATTCAACAATTATCAGCAGGCAACTATACTGTGACTGTAACCGATGCAAACGGTTGTAGCAGTACATTGTCTAACCAATTAGCCTATTCGAGTAATTTGTCCATAAGTTCTAGCTACGGAAACATTGATTGTTTTGGTAGTAATACTGGGTGGATCAACACCTCTGCAACAGGCGGAAATTCACCCTATGCTGTCTTATGGAATAATGGCCTTACTCAAGGCTCCATCAATAATTTATATGCAGGCAACTATGCAGTTACCTATACCGATGCTTTAGGTTGTTCCATTCAGTCATCCTTTACGCTAACTAATAGTAACGATAGCTTGCAAGTTGATTTTGTCACTTCGGATGTTAAATGCTATGGAGATAGTAGTGGCTCAATTATAACAATAGTCACCGGAGGACATGCTCCTTACACTTATCATTGGAATAATAACTCAACCAACGATTCCATCAATAATATTCCAAAAGGAATTTATACAATTATTGTAACGGACAGTAACAATTGCGCCATAACGAAGAGTGTGAGCATCTCTCAACCACTTGCA
>JBJTMY010000132.1:0-26450 GCA_046073825.1 Bacteroidota bacterium | reverse complement strand
AGGTACTGCATGATCACCATGCGCATGACTCACCACTGCCGTATGAACAGGGTGGGTGGGGTCAATCCAGATTTCCGTTTGGGGTAATTGGTAACCGTTAGGAAAAGCAATTAATGGTTTTGAATAGTTATCCATTCGATAAAAGTGTTTCGTGAATGGTTAATACTTGTGGTAGGAGGGGACTGATTTCGTTGTTGATGATGGTATAGTTAGCGTGTTTTAAGCGTTCTTCATCCGACATTTGTTGTTGGATGATGGCTACGACTTCTTCGGTACTTTTTCCGTCACGTTCACATACCCGCTGAATGCGTAAATCTTCTGGAGCGATTACTACAATGACTTTGTCACAAAGCTTATTAAATCCAGATTCAATCAAGATAGCTGCTTCGTGTAAGATATAAGGTGCACTTTGTTTTGCTTTCCAAGTAGTAAATGCGTTTTTTACAAATGGATGAACAATGGAATTTAACTGGCTTAATTCATCAGGGTTATTAAAAACAATCTGACTTAAATGTACTTTATCAAATTGTCCTAACTTTGGAAAAATCGTTTTGCCGAAATGTCCTTGTAATAAATCATACACTTCTTCGCTGTTGAGCATTAAATCACGTGCAACAAAGTCGGCATTAAATACAGGAACCCCTAGTTGTTTAAATATTTCACACACGATCGTTTTTCCAGAGCCGATTCCTCCTGTAATACCAATAATCATATTAAGGATTTTGATGAAAATAATCTACTGATGCCGGCGACCACCTTACTTGATCAGTCCACTCAGGTTTTTTGGTAATTTCAATGACAGCTTTCGATTTACCATTGTTATTAAATCGGGCATTGGCCGTAAAGCTGGATGCGGTGGTTTTGTCAAATTTTGAAATAGGAACTTTGCAAGTAATGCTAATTTCAGAGGGAATAAATTTTAATTGTCTATTGGATTGCGCACAAGTGACCGGTACTTTAATAATTTTTTCAGTCGCCGCTTCTATTGGAATTGTGAGTGTAACTGGGGTTGGTTCAATGAAAATGTTTTTTAATTTTTTAAATGCTATTACTTTCTCAACGGAAGCACCTTCGCTTTTAAAACTTTCCATTTCCATGTTGACATTTTTAATGCTATCAGGAATAGGAAATTCGGATGAAATGAGTAAGCTGTCTGGCGAACAAATAGGCTTGTCGCCCTGCATGTATAAACTTGGAATAGTTAGTTGATAATCGATTACAATACCCACTTTTTTACTATACGTCATTTTACTTTGTAATGCATAAAAGGAAGGGGTTACTTCTTCTACAGTAATGGCATTGTTTTGACTTTTGATGCAATCGACTATGGCAGCTCGCAGATCAATTTTATCGGAGTTGTTACTTGTACAGTTTATAACACGATCTTTTTTATTTAGAAAAAATAAAAATTTAGCAAGATCAAATCCACGACCTTTTAAGTACACCGTGGTTTTAATTTCTTGTTTTCCACTTTCACTGGTTTTAGAAAAGGGCACATTAATATTGGCTGTAAAAACCACTTTTGCTTTATGTTCTTTATTTAATGCATTGATGGTCCAGATCGCAGTAGCAATAAAGAAGCAAAGCATAAACGAAAATAATTTCGAGTTGCTTTTAAGAGATTGAGCGAAACTTTTCTTTGCTTGCATACTATTCGTGTTGAGTAGTTCTCACGAATATAATCAAAAAAAGCGGGATGATTACTTCGCGATTTCTGTTTGATACGATTTTGTCACTTCGGCAGAGATGGCTGTTTTTTCAATTTCTACACGAAGGTCTTTTGCTATCTCAAGCATAAAAGTTTTGTCCTTTACAGAGGTAATTTTACCATGCACACCACCAATCGTTACCACTTTGTCTCCTTCTTTTAAAGATTCTTTAAATTCTTTTTCTAAGCGTTGTTTTTTTGTTTGTGGACGAATCATGAAAAAGTAAAAAACAATCATGATGAGTGCAATAGGAATAATTTGAGACATCGGATTTCCTGCTGCTTGTAAGGTTATAAATAATGTTGTCATGGTTTATTTTGTTTTTGATTTGATAACTTCTCCTGTAATAGTAAGGACTTTTGTATTGGGGCTGGTGTTAGCTACTAGTGTAACGTTTTTCGTTATCTGTCCACTAATACCTGTACTGTTAAATGTTACTTTAATTACTCCTTCATCTCCAGGAGCAATTGGATCTTTTGGATATTCAGGTTGTGTACATCCACATGATCCTTTTGCTTGCGAGATAATTAAATCTTTATCGCCACTATTTTTAAATTTGAATTCGTAGGTAACAGAAGTGCCACTTTCTATCGTTCCGAAATCATGCGTTATTTCTTCAAAATTAAATTTAGGAACTCCTGTTTTGTCTAGAATTTCCCCATTAGCTGTTTCAGGGTTGTTTACGATATCCGGAGATACGCGTACTTCTTCTGAGTTATTTTGTTGTTCGTTTTTATTTCCGCAAGAAACAAACAGAAAACCTGCAATGATGAATGTAAGTGCGTTTGTAGTTTTCATAATTTATTATTCCATTAGTCCACGACCAATTTTTACAATTTTTCCTTGTGATTTTAATTCTACAGCAAGTTTGTCAATCACTCCATTAATAAATGATTTACTATTCGGTGTACTATAATCTTTTGATATGTCGATGTATTCGTTAATACTCACTTTAACAGGAATAGAAGATAGGTGCAACATTTCTGTCAATGCCATTTTCATTAGAATGATATCCACCATGGCAATGCGATCGGCTTCCCAGTTTTTTGTCTTTTCAGAAATAAGTTGTGTTAAGTACTCATCATCCTGAATCGTTTTCTTTACTAAGTCACGCATGAATTTAACATCATCTTCTTCATCTTTAAAGAGGTTTAATAATTTAAATTCTCCTTTCGATTTTGAACCTTCCAGTGTTTTGGTAATCATACTCTGAATTAAGTCGATAGACTCCGCCCAGTAAATAGATTTTTCCTCTAACGTTGAAAAAACAAATTCCTGACGAGTAAAAACTTCTGTAAAAATCCATGTAATAAATTCAACATCTGATTTAGTAGAAGCTTCCACAGTCTTTGAATAGTCTTTATATTGATCGGACTGACGAATTTGAAAGAAGGATTTACGAACAGCGTCCATTTCATTTTGCCATGAAATCTTATGGTCTTTAACTTGTCTCGAAAAGGAGGCATTGTTTTGCAACCAAGCGACAAAAATATTTTCTCCAAGTTTACGCTCTACTGATTTTTTCGT
This sequence comes from Bacteroidota bacterium, assembly GCA_046073825.1. Lineage (GTDB taxonomy): Bacteria > Bacteroidota > Bacteroidia > AKYH767-A > OLB10 > CAINEC01. The sequence continues at coordinate 23,214 of JBJTMY010000132.1, read as the reverse complement.
ACCCGTCACGGCACTTACAGGTTGGTCAGCATAATAAAGTTCTTCTTGATTAGCGAGTTCTAAAATCATTTGCAGCGTTAGTAAATACAACTCAAAAATCTTATTCGTCCCTCTCAAAAGTTCTTGTTCGGTTTGCAACATGTCCTTGTTATCGGATTGGTAATACGCATATAAGGCTTGCATAACGCGAATTCGTAGGTGTCTTCTGCTCAACATAAATTTTTATCTCAACAAGTATTAAAGAACTTATTATTTATAAAAATTCCACGGTTTCGATAGTGCTCGAAACACGTGGAATTTTGATTGGTACTCTTATTTGTTATAAATGCGTTTCTCTGCCATTTGCATAGCTGCCAATTGTGTATGGATACCTTCAGCTTGCGCATTCTTTAAAATGTCCATCGTTAAATTGTAAATTTGCTCAGTTTGAGCTAAGGCTTTATTACGATCATATCCGTTTAATTCAGAATAAACATTAATTAAACCACCTGCATTAATTAAAAAGTCAGGAGCGTAAACAATTCCTTTTTGAACTAACATTGGTCCGTGAACGGTTTCATCCGCTAACTGGTTATTGGCAGCACCTGCCACAATCGAACATTTCAATCGAGAAATATGATCAGAATTTAAAGTAGCACCTAACGCACAAGGAGCATAAATGTCAATGTCTAAGTCGTACAAACCTTCATTCGCTACCACTGTAGCACCGAATTCTGCAGATACTTTCTTTAATTGCTCTTCGTTAATATCAGCAATATATACTACAGCACCTTCTTTCGTTAAATGGCTCACTAAGTTTTCTCCAACGTGTCCAACACCTTGCACTAATACTTTTTTACCATTCAAATCATCATTTCCCCAAGAAAATTTAGCCGAAGCCTTCATTCCCATATACACTCCGTAGGCAGTTACTGGACTAGGGTCGCCACTTCCGCCCATCGACTCAGGCAAGCCTGTTACCGACTTTGTTTCCATCGCAACATATTCCATATCCTTTGTAGATGTACCTACATCTTCAGCAGTAATATATTGGCCATTTAAGTTATTGATGAATCGTCCAAAACGACGAAATAAAGCTTCTGATTTATCTTTCTTGCTATCACCAATAATGACAGCTTTTCCACCACCTAAATTCAACCCAGAAATAGCAGCTTTGTATGTCATACCACGTGATAAACGTAATACATCATTCAGCGCTTCTGCTTCTGTTTTGTACATCCACATACGTGTTCCTCCAAGAGCTGGTCCTAAGTTCGTATTATGAATAGCGATAATCGCTTTTAATCCTGTATCAGGGTCGTTACAAAAAACAATTTGTTCGTGCTTGCTTCCGGCAACATGGTCGAAAATATTGCAGGCTAATGGGGCAACTGCGTTGGTGATTTCTTTAACTTCAATCATGATTGTTAGGTCTTATTCTATTGAGGCGCAAAGTTAGTTTTTTTATTCACTTGTAAACAAGGAAATAATCGATATTGTTCAAATAATTTGTAACTGAAGTTTATACCTTTGTGTCCTCGGATTTTAACGTTGAAATCTGATAATTAAAACTGATTTTCAGTAAGTTAAATAGTGAAAGATTTAAAATCGATAAATAAGTACTTTGTGAAATACAAATGGCGCCTTTTATTGGGGGTGGTATTTGTTACAATTTCGAACCTTTTCGGGATTCTACCTGCTCAAATTACAAGGAATGCATTGGATGTGGTAGTTGGAAATATTGATGCAGTAAAGCTATTTGAAGGTACAAATCTTCGTTCCGTTCTTCTTAATAATTTGAGTTTAACTATTCTTCTTTTCGGATGTCTTTTAATCATAATGGCTATTTTAAAAGGTGTATTTATGTTTTTGATGCGTCAAACTATTATTGTGATGTCGCGCCTAGTGGAATATGATCAGAAAAACGAAATCTTTCAACAATATCAGTCGCTGGGATTTGAATTTTACAGTAAAGAAAATACCGGCGATTTAATGAATCGAATCAGTGAAGATGTGGGTCGTGTGCGTATGTATGTGGGCCCTGCTGTGATGTACACAATAAATCTTGTGGTAATGTTTACTCTCATTATTTGGTCCATGGTGCAGGTGAACGCACGTTTGGCTACTTGGGTGTTGATTCCTATTCCTATCATCACGTTTATTGTTTATAAGGTGCAGGATCATATTTCAAAACGTAGTGAATTAGTACAAGAAAAGCTTTCGGAAATTTCCGTTTTTATTCAGGAAATATTTTCTGGAATTCGCGTGGTTAAATCATTTGCACGTGAATCTTTTTTTAAGGAAAATTATGATCAGCGCAGTGAGGATTATAAGGAAGTCTCGATGCATTTGGTGAAGGTAAATGCACTGTTTATGCCGAGTATGTTATTGCTGGTAGGGCTTAGTACAATCATCACTATTTATGCGGGAAGTGTTGAGGTTTTAAATGGTCGGCTTACCATTGGAAATATAGCAGAATTTGTGATTTATGTGAACATGTTAACTTGGCCAGTAGCTTCGATGGGTTGGGTGGTTTCAATTGTGCAAAGGGCATCCGCTTCTCAGCGAAGAATTGATGAGTTTTTAAATAAAAAACCCCATGTTGTTTCTGGAACTTATTCGTTAAATAATGAACCTATCAATGTGGAATTCAAGAATGTGTCTGTGGTTTATACTAATTCAAATTTGAAGGCGTTGCAAGGAGTTTCTTTTCAAGTGAAGGCCGGTCAATCGATTGGTGTAATTGGAAAAACAGGAGCAGGCAAATCTACGTTAGTACAATTATTACTTCGTTTTTTTGACCCCAATAATGGCGAAATAATAATGAATGAGAAAGACCTACGAACCTTGAATTTAAAAGAATATCGTTCAAGGTTAGGTTGTGTTCCGCAAGAAGTATTTTTGTTTTCGGATACGATTGCGAATAATATTTCTTTCGGAATTGAAGAAGAGGTGAGTCAGGAGGAAATTCATTGGGCCGCTAAACAAGCCGTTATTGATGAAAATATATTGCAGTTTCCGAATGGCTATGAAACAATTTTAGGAGAGCGTGGAATTACTTTAAGCGGTGGACAAAAACAAAGGGTGTCAATAGCAAGAGCAATTATTAAAAAACCAGGCATGCTTATCTTTGATGATTGTTTGTCGGCTGTGGATACCGTTACAGAAGAAAGAATTTTGAACAATTTGAAGGATTTGATGAAGGGGAAAACCACGTTTTTAATCAGTCATCGTATCTCAACAGTAAAAGATGCCAATCAAATAATTGTACTCGATAAAGGTCAAATTATAGAGGTAGGAACACATCAATCCTTGATTGAAAAAAGAGGGGTTTATTTTGAAATGTATCAAGCCCAAAATCCCGAAGCAGAGAACAGTTAATTGTTAATTTTTTGTAGGATTTGTTTTTATTTTAAATTCTTTTTTTATTATACTTGCGTTACCAAAACAATTAATATGAGCGATTTCGATCAACAACAACCAAGAGAGGAGTATTTTTCCAAAAGAGTGAGAGCTGGTAAGCGTACTTATTATTTTGATGTTAAAGCGACTAGAAGCAACGACTATTACGTAACGATCACCGAGAGCAAGCGTTTGCCAGGTGAAAGTGAAGATCGTCCAGTGTATGAAAAACACAAAATCTTTTTGTACAAAGAAGATTTCGAAAAATTCAGCGATGGTTTAATGGAGGCATTAGGATATATTCGCGAGCATCAACCAGGAACAGTATCTCGTGAATCGCACTCAGATAATTCGAACGATCAAAATTCAGGTTCAGGATTTACCAACATTGAATTTGATGATTTATCAAAATAAAAAACGAAAGGCGAACTAATTAGTTCGCCTTTTTTATATCATTTCATCCAAAGTTTCGTGAATGAGGTTTACGGTTTTATCCAGTAAAATACTTATTGTTTTCATCCTTTCCTGAAAGGTATCTACCTTTTCTTTTTCTTTTGCATCCAACGAAAGTTGTTCGAGCAATTGAATTAATTCACTATCACCAAAAAGTTTTAACGGAGATTTTATTTTGTGCGTCGCTTGAAAAACCTGCTCCCAATTTTTTTCCTGGATGCCTGTATTTATTTCTTTGTGCAACTCCGGAATCTGAAAGCTTAACATCATTAAAAAATGACGAACATCTTCCTGGTTGTTTTTGAAAATAGTATAAATCTGTTGTATTCCCGGATGTAATACTTTTATTTCTTTCAGCTCCTCTTTTATTGGTAATGACGGTGAAAGATGCTTCGAATGATTATTTAAAACGGTAAGTAAATCTTCCGGACTATAAGGTTTAGTAATGAAAACATCTATTCCACTTTCCTGCGCTTTCATTTTATCATCTTCAGATGCATTTCCAGTTAGCGCAATGATTAACATTTTACGAGAGGAAACTTTGTCTTGATTACGAACAGTCCGACTTAATTCATATCCATTCATGCCCGGCATTTCAATGTCGGTTAATAAAACATCATATTTCTTCTCTTCAATTTTATTTAATGCGTCTAATCCATTGCTCGATAAATCAACATTCTCAACGCCAATGTTTTTTAATAAACGTTTGCCTAAAAACTGATTTACGCGATTGTCGTCAACAAGTAAAACGCTAATGAATGGATTGGTAAAAACTTCTTCTTTCACTTTGCTTCTTATCGTAATAAGGTAATTGTCCCTAGTATTTTCTTCTTGATTTTTGACCCCTCCGAATCGTAAGCGAGATAATTCAAACGATAAACATAAACGCCAATTGGTGCATCAATGCCTTGATATTTTCCATCCCATCCTTTAGAGGCATCTTCCGACGAGAATATTAATTGACCCCTACGATTAAATATTTTGAAATTAAAATTTTCTACATTATTAATGAAAGGTAAAAACACATCATTAATTCCATCTTCATCAGGAGTAAATGCAGAAGGGATAAAAATAGCTGGCTCGCAAATTTCTCGCACGCTAATTAGTGAGGTACATTTACATCCATTTGATTTAGTTGCCGTGCAAGTGTAAATTGCAGGACTCAATACGGTGATGTCTTTTGTTGTTTCATTGGTTGGTAGCCATAAATAACTATCTGCTTGCGGTCCGTAAAGATGTAAGGTGTCCCCATTAAAGAAACAATAGGCCGAGTCACTTCCTAAGTCAAATAAATCGTTTTCTAAATAATCACTGATGATAACGGTATCTGTAGCCGAACATCCGGTATTATATACATCAACATAGTAAATACCAGTGTCTTTTACATGTAGAAAGGAGGTCGTATCTCCCGTACTCCAACTATAGGTGATTATATCTGAAGCAAATGCATCTAGTTTAATGGAATCGTTTTTACAGAGTAAAGAATCAGGACCAAGGTTAACAACTGGAGGATTAACAATGGTTACATGTACTGAATCTGCTTTATTAATTCCATTCAAATAATAAGTGGTTGGCGTAGTAGGCGTAGCTACTAAAATGGGTAGTAACGATAAGGTGTCTGTTGGATTGTTTGAGTCGCTCCACCAAAAGGGAACATTCACCGTACAAAATAAATTCAACGCATCACCTGGACACAAAACAGTATCGCCATCAATTTTTACTACTTCATTTACGGGACGTACAACTACATCATCAATGTAATAATAGGCTGCATCATCAAAATCTACACAACCGGAATTCTTTGCACCTAAATCAACTTTCTGTAAAAGTGGAGAAGCATCATTTCTAAATACTCCAATAGTGATATAGTTTTCTGTTCCGGAAGCTTGATAGATACCTGTTATTAATGCCCAATCGCTGGTATCACTCATGACATTGGCATATTCAATTTGAGGAATGAAATTAATGGGAGCATTGCCTGCTTGTAAAGGAGCACCGTTTGAAATATAAGCACCTAAACGATTACAGGCATAACGACTACTGTCGGCCAACAAGACCCAAAACTCTATGCGATACAAATCCCCAGCCGTCAATGTAACGCTTAACGGAGATGAAATGTATTCTCTTGAATTTCCAAATGGGTCGATAGATATACCTGCATAAGCGTTTCCTCCTGCACGAACTGGGGCATATCCACCCACGTTAGTAGGCGTGGAAACAACATCACAAATATTAACAGTAGGCAAATTAATTTGAGGGCCATATAAATCGGGAGTGGCACCCAATGGAATCCACGGTGTAGCGATATTTAATTGTCCTGCAGCACTCGGACTACCAGTGAAATTTTCAAACCCGGGATTCGTAACGAGGTTTTGTGTAAATCCATTTTCAGTGCCCATTACCATCAGCACCAATAGTAAAAAAAATAAGGGACTATTTAATTTCATTTTTTAATTCAATCGATAAATCGGTAATTATTATTTTTCGTTCAAGTGCTGCTTCTAAACTGAAAACAGACAATGCTTGATTATTTGCATCATCACTTACTCTTCCAGTTGCCTGCATTTCACCCTTCGGATTTTTTGTTACTTCTATCTGACGATTTTCAATTGCTTTTTTAATCACTCCATCATTCCACTCTCCCCAATAATTAAAAATACTGCTGATTCGTCTTGATGACAAAGTTACATTATAAGCATCAGTTGCCAAAGAGCTGGCACTACCTTCTACCTTGAGTTTAATAACAACGTTTTGCTCATTACTAAGTACTTTTTTCAGTCCACCGCAAATTAATTCTAGTCGTTGAAAATTACCATAGACCGAATCGCTAAAAAACTGTTTGATAAATACTGCTTTTTGAGAATCTCCTTGCATGAGGGAGTATTCTCCCTCTCGGTTTAAGTAATCGTTGACTAATTGCTGATAACGAGAGTCCGTAGATGTTTTGCGTGTTTTAGGATCTGGGTAATCATTATCAAAATATAAATTTAGAGGTAACAATTCTCGCAATGTGGCAATAATATCTTCCTTAGAAATGGAATCGTTGAATTGAAAACGATTATCACCAAGTCCTCTTTTTAGCTTTAGTTGGCTAAAATTATTTTCCGTTTGATTCTTGTATTTTGAAGAATCAACAGCCATTTTTTTTACTTCAAATACATCGATGCAACAAGCTGACACATTCAGCTTGCCTGCGGGTGGTCGATTACTGACCACATACGTAAGTGAATTAATTCCATAGCTGGAAGAGTAATACAGGTCATTGTAACCAGAATTGTAAGGTACTGGTAAATGAACAGGGCCAACAGAAGTGTCTTTCATGGATACTTGGTAAATATCAAATCCTCCAAGTCCACCAGCTTTGTCAGAACTAAAATAAAGAGAGTCATTATTTAAATTGAAGTAGGGGGTAGCTTCATTAGAAGAAGTATTTATTTTTTCGCCTAAATTTTTTATAGCGCTGTATTTTCCATCTGCTCCACGGAAACACGTATATAAATCATTCCCTCCGTAGCCTCCTGGACGATTACTAGCAAAATACAATTGATAGCCTTGTAACAAATGCGTTGTTATGCATGGCTGTGTGTTCGTATAGCCATCCACGTTAATCCCTAATTTTTTAGGCGTCGTGTACTTTCCATTTTTAAGTGTAGATTCATACAAATCACAGATTAGTTGATTGCTATCGTTATACTGACATCTTGTATAAATTAGGATTTGTCCATCGGGGCTAATAGATGCATTCCCATTACTGAATTCAGGAGTGTTTATTGAATTAGGCAGAGGCATTCCACTTTCGTAAATGCCATTTTTTATTTTCGAAGTAAGAATTTTTGAATAAACGGTTTGTTCGTCTTCTTTCAAAGGAAATCGGTGAGAAGAATAAATTAATATACTATCACTTATAGCAATGGGCGCAAACTCGGAATTTCCTGTGTTAATGGAAGACGGAAGTTGTTGTAAATAATAATTTGCGGTGTCGTTTGCATTCAATTTTGATAAGTTGATTTCGTTGATAACAGCAGAAAAATAACTGTCTTTAGCGTCGGTTAATAATGCTATAGCTTCATCAAATCGTCCAGCGCGTTTCAAGAGTTCCGTACTTCTTATGTAAGCTGCTCGAAGGATGACATTGTCTTTCGATAATCTTCTAGTTTGCTCTGATTGATACAAAGCGTTAGAATAATCAGAAATTTTCAAATAGGCATTACTTAATTTCAAATGGACAACTGCATCGTCTTCATCATAGTTTAGTGCTGCCTGATAATGTCCTATTGCCGAGTAAGGGTCTTCTTTTGCTAAACAAATATCCCCAGCTTTTACATACGCATCCTTCGATTGTCCATACGACAAAACAGGAAACACCAGTATGATGATAAGCAAGATTTTTTTCATTAGTAAATGGGGCAAATGGTTTTTCGTTGTGGCTGTGCCTTTATCTGTAACGTTTGATAGATAATACTAATTTCAGCTCCTCCTTTATTATGGCTGGCTGTTTTTAAACTGCTTATATTGATGTCGTAAGAAAGTCCAATTCTGAATTTATTGTAGTTAATCGCAATTGATGGGATGATGGCGTCTTTTATACGATAATGTAATCCCCCTGAAATACTTTGACTTTTTTTTGTGGTAGGTAAAATTATTTCAGCTCCGAATAGGCATTCTATAAAACGGTTTTGCCTTGCCAATAAAAGTGATGGTAAAAACACTATTTCATGGTTGCTTTGTATGATATCGCCTATTAACACTTGATGATGTATAGCTTGTTCCGTTATGTTCGTAGAATAAAAGTTTTGTTTTGGGCGATTGATGTGATTGAGTTGGTATCCTATATAAAAATGATGTTGACCATTTATCTGATGCAACAAAATAGATGATCCTAAGTCGAAGTAGCTGAGTTTATTGGTGTTCGGATTTTCTCCCGTTGGTGCCGCAGGATTAAATAAATCCCCTAAAAATTGATTGTCGAAGCTGAGTTTATTGAAGTCAATACTTTTTTGAGAAAAACCAGGACTAACGCCAACGGCTATCCATGAATCAGAATCTTTATTTAGCTGGAATTGATATCCAATGGATAAATAACAATTCAAAGTACGATACGCTCCATCACCCGCCTTATCCTGATTAATTAAAATCCCGCCGGTAAAATTATTTAGATGGTTGTTGTAATAATTAAGCTTTTCTTCGGCTCCAATGCTTAATGTTTGATAGGGTATAGTAACTGCATTCCATTGTTTCCGATTATTAGCTGACATACGGAAATCTGCATTCATCAACGAAGAAAATGCACCGCCAGCATTTAATGGACTGTAATTATATTGAGCATAATGAATGTCCTGAGCCTTGATGAAATTCGTCAAGGCAATCAGCGCAAACATTATTTTAATTCTCAACTTCATTTAGCGGATAACAGTGATATTTCCTTTCTTAAAATATTCTTGATTGTCGTAGCAAACAACTTCTAAGTAATAAACAAACACTCCTGGGTCAACAGGATTATTTTTATAGGTTCCATTCCAACCATTATTCTTGTTATTGCTTTCAAAAACTAATTCTCCCCAACGGTCATAGACTCTCAATAACATCGTTTTAATAGCATTTCCTCTCACATATAAAATTTCATTTTGTCCATCGTTATTTGGTGAAAATGCATTAGGTACAAATACTTCTGGCTCGGCACATAAAACTTCTGCTACTTCAATAATAACAGTATCCATTACCGAACATCCATTAGCATCCGTCATTGTAGCAACATAGGTGATAGTTGATGGCGGTGTGGCCGTTGGATTTGCAATGGAACTATTCGATAAATACTGATTAGGCATCCATGAATAATTATTAATGCTTGAATCCGGAATACAATGTAATAATGTAGATTGTCCTTGATATAATGTTGTATCATCGCAATACGCATCAAAATAAGGTAAGCTGTCCGAAGAGTTAATAACAATATTGCTGATTACTTTACTACAGCCATTTTGATCGGTAACTGTTACACTGTAATTTCCAGGACATAGGTGAGTTGCGGTTGCACTTGATTGATGATTATTATCGCTCCACATAAAGGAGTATCCCGGTACTCCTCCATTAACCAAAATCGCACTAGCACTACCTATACATTCTCCTTTGCAATAAGCATTTGTTGTGAGTGTGTCAAATGTTAAAACAGGCGGATTGTTGATAGTGTATGTTGAGGTGTCTTTACAGCCTGCCGCATCTGTTATAATCAAGGTATAGGTTCCAGAATATAAACTGTCGATTATGGTTGTTTGTTGGTGATGTGGATCATTCCATTGTAAATAATATGGAGCGTTGCCACCACTCACTTGAACCGCAATGATTGCATTAGAATCATTATGACAAGTGGGTAATGTAATTATTGGATTGTTGGCTTGCACTAATGGTGGAACATTAATCGTTAATCGCACAGTATCTTTACATCCTCGAGTAGAAGTTGTGATTAATGTTGCGATGTAATTACCAGCGCTTGAATAGGTGTGGGTAGGATTCATAGCTGTACTAGTATCCCCATCTCCAAAAGTCCAGTTTCTTGTTGCTATCAGTCCACTTACTGTATTTGAACTATCGGAAAAATGATAGGTATTAGTGCATACATCACGTGTGTAATTCGCATAGGTATTAAATAAAGGCAATATCGTTACTGTTCCTGTGGTCGTATCCGCACAGGCCGTATTAATTGAAGAATAGGCAATCAATGTTACTTGATAGGTGCCAGTATCGGGATAAGTGAAATTCGGACTAAACCCAGCGCTTTGATCGGTATTGCCAGGTAAACCAAAGTCCCACAGGTAGGAGCCTGCGTTTACACTGTAATTTTGAAAGCTTACATTATAATTTTCGCAATTGATTATGGGGTTTTGAATAGCTGCGACTACATAGCTCGGACAAGGTACGACGTTAAGCTGGAAGTCTCGTTTGGTCGTACTAACGTAAACGCCGTTACGAAATTCTTTTGCACAGACCCCAACAACAAATTGTCCGAGTGTATTGGGAGTGCATGTTAACAATCCTGAATGTACATCAATGCTTAAATTGGGATTGCCATTTAAAATGTTTGAAGCGGAATATGGCGGTTGCCAAACTACACTACTATATGGCGGAGGGTTAGGAGGTTGAGGCATTGGATCAATTGTATCAGCTCCCAAGTAGGGCGCACAGATTTCATACGCGATGGAATCACCATCGGGATCTGTTGCGCTGTTGTCGAATATAAAAGGAATGCCGGCACAAATAAATGGCGGTGGCCAATTGTTGAATTTAGGATTCCCATTGATAGGGAAAATAGAAGTTGGAGGAATATAGGCAAGGTAAGTCGCGCCTGTCCAAGTAGGATCAATAATATTGAGAATCGTTACATTTCTACAACAACGCTGGTAGGATAAAATATAACCTTGTGAATTCGGCGGGAGCGTAATAGTATCCGAATAAGTAGTTCGCTCATAGCATACATTTGTTGGTGGAATAAAACAAGGAGAATTAATTGTAGAAGGAATCGTGTCACTTGGATTTCGAGGAAGTAAGCGCTCAAATACTAGTGCATTGTTTCCCGCATCGAACACTCCTACCGAAGCTGGATTGTCGAATGGAGGCACTCCGTTGTAACAATCACGATATACGGTTAGCCAAATACGATACACGTTATTGCCAAGGTATTGATAGTTTAATTCACCTCCAACAATATGCGTAGCCATTCCGATTTGTGCGAATAATACAAAGCAGATTAGTAGTAAACAAATACGAAATGACTGGGTGGAAACCATATTCAATAATACAGAATTATTAGCAATGAATGCGTACAATTTTGCCACTTTCTTTCAACCTTAAAATGTTAGTGTTTTTTAGGTGATTTTTAAATATGATAAAACTCAATTTTTTGATTGAGAAATGTCTTTCATCTTCTTTAAATTATTCTCGACTATTGTAAAAAAATTGTATATGTCATATTACATGGTCATGGGAAAAATTCCCGCAAAACGACATACTGTTTATCGTCAGGAAAATCAAGAATTGATTCATGAAGAGTTAGTTGGGACGCAGGGGTTTAGTGGGCTTTCTTCTTTAGTTTATCATCTTCATCCACCAACGAGGGTAAAGCAAAAAGGCGCTCCTTATTCCATCGCACCAGAAATAGCAATTGAAAATAGTTTAAATGCAATGAGTTTTCAAGGTTTTGATATCCCTGCTGAAGAGGATTATTTGAAAAGTCGAAAGGTTTTATTTGTCAATGCGGATATGCAAGTGGGATTAGCAGCCCCTAAAAATTCGACTCCTTACTTTTTTAAAAATGCGGATGCAGACGAAATATTATTCATTCATAAAGGAGAAGGAATGATTGAAACAATGTTCGGCCAACTAGATTTCTCCTATGGAGATTATATTTTAATCCCAAGAGGAACTGTTTATCAAATCAATTTTAAAGACGATAATAATCTGATTCTTTTTATTGAAGCATATTCACCGGTTTCTACACCATCAAGGTATAAAAATAACAATGGCCAATACCAAGAGCACGCACCGTTTTGTGAAAGAGATATTCGCGTACCTAAAAATCTGGTTACGCATAATGAAACCGGCTCATTTGATATTTATATAAAAAAGAAAAATTCTATTTTCCCCTACACGTACATGCATCATCCATTTGATGTAGTAGGATGGGATGGATGTTTGTATCCGTATGCGATGAATATTAAGAACTTTGAACCAATCACAGGGCGCATTCACCTACCTCCGCCCATTCATCAGCAATTTGAAAATGCTGGTTTTGTGATTTGTTCTTTCGTTCCACGATTATATGATTATCATCCGGAGGCTATTCCTGCTCCTTATCATCATAGCAACATCGATTCGGATGAAATCTTATATTATGTAGACGGTGATTTTATGAGTAGAAACAATATTAAAAAAGGACAGTTTACACTGCACCCTGCTGGCATCCCACATGGCCCACATCCGGGAGCTATTGAGCGAAGTATAGGAAAAAAAGAAACGCAAGAGTTGGCAGTTATGATTGATCCTTTCCGACCGGTGAGCATAACAAAGGAAGCGCTCGCTTTAGAAGTAAAAGATTATTATAAGAGCTGGTTGCCAGAAGAAGAATTAATTTAAAAATCAAAGACCCTATAAATGGAAACAACTAATTTAAAAGAAGTAAATAATTATAATTACGGCCTTGAAAAAATATTTCAAGAGGCGCAAGATTTCTTACCAATTAACGGGACCGACTATGTGGAGTTGTATGTAGGAAATGCGAAGCAGTCTGCACATTTTTACAAAACAGCTTTCGGATTTCAATCGTATGCCTATGCAGGATTAGAAACAGGATTGCGTGATAGGACAAGCTATGTGTTGAAGCAAGATAAAATCACTTTGGTGTTAACCACTCCGTTAAATTCAAATTCTGAAATAGCAGAGCATATTAAAAAACATGGAGATGGAATTAAAGTAATTGCTTTATGGGTTGATGATGCTCGTAAATCGTATGAAGAAACGATCATGCGAGGAGCGGTTTCTTATTTCGAACCAGAGGTGATTAAAGATGAATTTGGCGAGATTGTTCGCAGTGGAATAAGAACGTATGGAGATACCGTTCATGTTTTTGTTGAGCGTAAAAACTACAAAGGTTTATTTATGCCTGGATTCGAAAGATGGGAATCGGAATACAATCCCACATCAACAGGATTGAAATTTATTGATCACATGGTAGGAAATGTGGAGTTAGGTGGTATGAATAAATGGGCAAAGTTTTATGCTGAAACAATGGGCTTTGCCAATTTGGTTACGTTTGATGATAAAGACATCTCTACGGAATATACAGCACTAATGAGCAAAGTGATGACGAATGGAAATGGACGAATCAAGTTTCCAATCAATGAACCCGCAGCTGGATTGAAGAAATCGCAAATAGAAGAATATATAGATTTTTACGAGGGTGCAGGTTGTCAGCATATTGCAGTCGCAACGGATGATATTGTTTTTACCATCACGGAAATGCGTAAACGCGGTGTGGAATTTTTATTCGTTCCCGGAACTTATTACGATACGGTAGCTGATCGCGTGGGTGAGATCTCGGAAGACTTAAATAAATTGAAAGGGTTGGGGATTATGGTCGATCGTGATGAAGAAGGATATCTATTGCAAATTTTTACCAAGCCAGTAGAAGATCGCCCAACATTATTCTTTGAAATTATTCAACGCAAAGGCGCTAAATCATTTGGCAAAGGAAATTTCAAAGCATTATTTGAATCGATAGAAGCCGAACAGGCGAGACGGGGAACACTTTAATATTTTCCGAAGGAGCATCGCAAGGTGCTCTTTTTTTTTACCTTTGAAAAAATTGAATGCTATGAAAAAGATATTAATAACGCTAGTTTTTGTTCTTGGGATTGTACAGTTAATTCGTCCTTCTAAAAATAGAGGAGAGGTGGATAGTGCAAAGTCCATTGAAGCAAAGTATCCTATGCCAGCAGATGTAAGAGCTTCTTTGCAAAAAGCGTGTTATGATTGTCATTCAAATAATACAAAATATCCTTGGTATGCCGATATACAACCAGTGGGTTGGTATTTAGCGAATCATGTACGCGATGGTAAACGCCATTTAAATTTCGATGAATTTATGACCTATAAAGCAAAACAACAAGATCATAAAATGAAAGAGTTGATAGAGTCGCAGGAGGAAGGTTGGATGCCAATGGATTCCTACACACTTATTCATAAAGAGGCTATTTTAACACAATCAGAAAAAGATGCCATAATCGCTTACGCTAAAAGTGTAAAGACATCAGTAGGATATAAAGAAGAATCACGTGAAGAAGAAATGCGAGAACACGAAGGCCACGATAAAGAAAATTAATATATTATTTAAGATTTAGGTGAGGTTTGATTTTTAATGCTAGCGTTAATACGCTGTGTCCTCCTTTTAAGTCCAGTTTTTTGCTAATATGATGACGATGATTTTCTACTGTTTTAGGACTTAAATTAATAAGGTTAGCAATTTCCTGTGTGGATTTTTCTTGAGCAACATAATACAATATGCGCTTTTCTGATTTACTTAATTTGCCTAAAATATTACTAGCTTCCTCTGTTGTTAGGTCTAGTTTTTCAGTAACATTTTTATTAGCCCTATCAGTTACTTCGGACAATTTTTTATTTCTAAGCCTTAATCGCGTTTGAACAGCTGCTAGTAAATCTGTTTTGTTGACAGGCTTTGTGAGATAATCATCTGCACCAAGGTTCATTCCCTTTCGCACATCATCATGTTCCACTTTTGCAGAAAGAAACAAAAAAGGCATAAAAGACTCGGGCATATTTTTTACTTCCTCAAACAATTCATACCCGTTTAACTTAGGCATTCGGATATCACAAATAACTAAGTCTGGATGTATTTCTTTAATCGCATGTAATCCTTCTTCACCATCGCGCGCCGTGGCTACTTCGTAACCATGAATCGTAAGAAGTTCTTTTAGGTTCTCTCTTAATATCAACTCATCTTCTATGACTAATAATTTTTCCATGTTAGTTGTTTTCAAAATTTTTTGGAAGTGTAATGATGACTTTGCAGCCTTGATTAATTTTACTTTCAATCATCACATTTCCATCGTGAATTTCGATAAATTGTTTCACAATTCCAAGCCCTAATCCTGTGCCATGGTGTGAAATTGTATTGGATGCTCTAAAAAAGGAACTGAATAAATGCACTTGTTCTTCTTCTGGAATACCAATGCCGTAATCAATTACGGTTAATTGAATATGATTGATTTGCTCTTCTAACCATACTTCTATCATCGACTCCTCAGGTGAATATTTGTTGGCATTGTTTAATACATTATTGATTGCATGTTCTAAAAGTTTTCCATCAAACGACATATTAATGGAAGAATAATTATTAGAAATGTTTACTATACGATTAGGAAAAATCATTTGAAAATTTTTCAATACCTCGTTGATGAAAGGAATGAAATCTCGAACTATAGGTTCGAAAGGCATTTTTCCAAGTTGCATTTTTCCAGATATTAATACATTATCCATAATGGAAGTAAGTCGTTGAATTTCTTCAATACAACGCTCGAGATGTACATCGATTCTTTCCGGATAAATGGCTTTTTCTTTATCTAAAATCACTTTTACTATTTCAATGCTCGTCATGATTCCTGCCAATGGAGTTCTGAATTCGTGAGAGGCCAATGAAACGAATTGAGATTTTAAATCGCTTAATGTTTTTTCTTTTATTAACGCATTTTGATAAACCAACTCTGCATTTTTAATTGGCGTAATATCCGTTTCAACGGAAACCCAATTAGTGATTTTACCTTGTTCATTAAATATAGGGTTAGCCATCAAATAAACCCACATCGTAGAACCATCTTTCTTATAGGATAATTTTTCACCAGAAAAACTTTGATGATTAAGTTCTGTCTCTCTAAGTTTTTCTACAATTGCTGCATCTGTTTCGGGGCCATTGAAAATTTTCCGAGGTTCTTTTCCTTTTACTTCTTCCAGCGTATAGCCTGTAGTGATTGTGAAGGCTTCATTCACCCATTCGATTTGTGATTGTGCATCGGTGATGATAACCATGTTATTGGTATTACTTGCAACCAAGGCTAAACGATTGATTTGTTCTTCTTGTTGTTTTCGTTCGGTCACATCTCTGCAAATACAAACCAACCCTTTATCGGGCATTAAATTAATCGTTAATTCGACAATGAGTTGTTGATTGGAGTTGTACTTATATCCATGTGCTTCTCCTCTCCAAAATTTTTTTTCAAGTAAAATAGGATATACCTCGTCTGCTAAATGATTTACTTCCGAATCTGGAAAGAAGTCCCTCCATTTTCTACCAATCATATCGTTTTCAGAATTTAGTCCAAGCATTTGAACTAAGGCTTTGTTTACATAGGTATATTCATCGTGGCTATTTAATAAAGCTATTCCATCGTTTGAAATTTCAATCGCTGTTTGTTGACGAAAATTTATTAGCTCGTAATTTTTTAGTTGGTCAATATTGATTCCATAACCTAAAGCATATTTAAAACTTCCATCTGGATTGTAAAATCCATAAACTATACGAAGGTTATGGGAAGCAATATTATTACGCTCGCTAGTCTCTTCAAAAGTGTAAAAGGTGGATTTGTTTTTTAAAAAACTATTAAATTTATCTCTTCGGTCTTCCGCAAATGTTGTTGGAATATTTCGCGCTCTGCAATAATCAAAATCATCTTTCCCTATCATCCATTTACGTAATTCGGGATCTTTAATCGCATGCGGGTTAATGTAAAGGTATTTTTGCTCTTCATTAAAGACACCAACATCTGCTGGAAGATTATCTAATAGGTCTTTATAGAAATGTAATTCTTGCTCAATAGATTTATATCGAGCATCAGGACTTTCTTCAAGTACAAAACAAAATCCGTCTTCGTTCTCATTGATAGTGCAACTACTTCCTTTTAATGTCCACGATTGATGAATTAAATGATTTCCAACATTTAATCGATGGATATTTTCGATGCCCTTGACTTTATTACTTATAAGATTATTTAAGTCTTCTTTCGTACAATCTAAATAATGCATTAAGGTTTTTTGTAAAGTTGGTTCACTTTCAGAAAATATTTGCCGCGCTGCTTGATTGATCTCTACAAATCGATATTCTCCATCTGTAATGATTATTGGGGTGCTCAACAAATGAATAATTGAATTTGTAGGTATATGCATTAGTTGGTAACTATTCTAATTACAAGATAGGGATAAAAA
Source organism: Bacteroidota bacterium (assembly GCA_046073825.1). Lineage (GTDB taxonomy): Bacteria > Bacteroidota > Bacteroidia > AKYH767-A > OLB10 > CAINEC01. The sequence goes on along the minus strand of JBJTMY010000132.1, from coordinate 5,616 downwards.
TTGATTGTGTTTTAGCGTTTGTAAAAAAGTTTTGGAGTATAGCTTGTGAATGAACTTTCTGTTTTTAAAATGTACCCTCCTGGTAATAGCAAACTGGTGTTGATTAATGCCGACGCTCCTTCGATTAAATCTTCTTGCACTAAGCGCCCATTTAAATCATAAATAAATAGATGATTATTTCTATCAAAGAGATTGTTTATTGTTAACTGATTCTCACATGGATTGGGAGATAGTATTAATTTATCTGGCTGTAAATTATTCATGCCAGCGGCAGCAGTTACTTGAAAGGTTATTGAGTCGGTCGGACCCGGTACAATACCTGGCGTACAAGGAAAAGGTCCTAATCCTACATTTACTGTATATCGAAAAGTATATGAACCAGCAGGTAATTGTCCGATTGAATAGGTATCATCATCATAACAAATATAGGCGGCCATACCAAGGCAATGCATCGCATCACAATCGATGGTTTGGTTGATAATTGAATAATTCAATGATTTTATATTACAGGATCCAGATGGAAAATAACAAGAAGCCACTAGGTTGATACTATCATTTGAAGTTGGAACACTTGGAACGACACTTAAATGGTCAATGTATTGAGCATTACCTTCCAGTGCACTAAAAAATATCAATAAGCTAGCATAAATTAGGATGGAAATAATTTTCATGAGATACGTTTTGCCAATCAAATATAATTCAATTAGCAAAAATAAAAAACGAGGGACCTTTTTATTGATCCCTCGTTCTTATGATAATAACACTTTAATTATTCAACAACAACTCTTAATTTTTCAAGTTTATTGTTTGATTCTAATTGAAGTAAGTAAACACCTTTTGCAAAATCATTTACCTGAATTGCTGTTCTGTTTGCACCAGCAATGGCATTGATGTTTTCCGTATAAATCATTCTGCCGGATGCATCAAACATTTTTACAGCAGCTGTTTCATCGTTTTCTAATGCAAACTCAACATTTAATACATCATGTGTTGGGTTCGGATAAGCAACCATGGATAATGTTCCAATTTGTCCGTTACGCGGGCAGCTGATGTTATTAATTGATAATACTCGAACAGATGATGATCCGCAACTGTTGCTAGCTTTTACAGTAATGATTCCGTTTGCAGAAGCTACTGCTGCATGTACTACGGTTATTGATTTTGAACCTTGGCCAGAAAGAATGGTAGCTCCTCCTGGAACAGTCCAAATATAACTCGATGCGCCTTGAACCGTACCAATTGAATAATTTTCGGTGCTGCCTGTACAAACTGTTTTTTCACCGTTGATTGGTCCTGGCAATCCTGGCACTAGTTTCACTGCTAAGCTACGTGCAGCTCCAGTTCCACAATTGTTCACTGCAGCTACAGTAACATTACCAGATCCCACTGTTGCACCTGTATAGTTTACTACGATTGATCTACCATTATTGCTTCCCGAAATAGTGGCTCCTGCAGGAAGTGTCCATGTATAACTTGTCGCTCCATTTACTGCTGCAATACTGTAAACTGCATTTGTTGCACCACAAATACCATCTACTGGACCTGATATTGAACCTGGTGCTGATAATGTGTTTAATGATACCGATCTTGTTCTTGTTCCACTTGTTCCACATGCATTAGTTGCTGCTACCGATAGCGTCGTTCCTGTAAAGTTTTGTGGATACTGTACGGTGATGATGTTGCTGTTTGCACCTGACAATACGGAAGTTCCAGATGGGAATGCCCAGTTGTAACCAGAAGCTCTACTAACAGTTGAAATCGAATACGTAGCAATATCACCTGGACATGCTGCTTGAGGTCCTGATATGGACGATGGGGTAACTGGTGCGCTTACTTGAGCCGATACGGTGATACACGATTGTACAGCATTTGCACATCCATTACTGTTGTTTGCAGTCACACATATCTGACCTGTTAATCCTGCTTGCACATAAGTATCGATGAATTTAACAATGATACTGCTTCCAGTTGAACTTCCCATGATTTGAATTCCTGCTGGAACTGTCCAAGTATAGCTAGCAGCACCCGCTACCGGAGTAACGGAATAAGTAAATAGTGCAGAACCAGGACTACAAATATTCGTTGATCCACTGATAGCTCCTACATTTATAGGTAATGGCGTAACGTTTACAGATATCGAACTGCTAGCAGGCGTACAAGGTACTGGAGCATCCGATGTTAACGTTAATGTAATTGTTCCTGCAGTTGCATCAGCTAATGAAGGTGTATATGTAGCGTTTAATGTAGTTGCATTCGGAGAGAATGTTCCAGTTCCTGATGTAGTCCAGGTAGCCATAGTTGCTCCACCACCAATTGCACCATTCAAGATAACTCCTTGTCCTTGGCAAGCATTCAAATTGCTTCCTGCAAAGGCCGTCGGTGGATTTGAACAGATACAGTTTTCATCAATCAATCCATCGCAATCATCATCAATATTATTAAAGCAGATTTCTACTGCATTAGGATGTATCGATGAATTATTATCGTCGCAATCACCTGATAAGGCTACATAACCTGTTGGAGCACCTGTACAATTACTTACTGAAATGGATGGATTCCCGTATCCGTCTCCGTCAGCATCCGCATAATAAGTTATAGTAGGATTAATTGTCGCTTGAAGTATTTCAGTATGACATCCAGTTACAGAAGAATAAGTTCCCGACTGAGTATAAGTTCTGCCATTTACTGACCATGTATAACTATCACAAACATTTATAGATGTTGTATTGCTTGTACTAGGAGTAATTGTTAATGTCAATACATCTGTATGACATCCACTAACAGAAGAGTAAACTCCTGATTGTGTGTAGGTCGTTCCATTGATATTCCAAATGTATGAATCACATGCAGATGCAGTATAATTAGTTGTTGCTGGAATTATTGTTAAGTGTAATATTGAGGTTACACAACCACTTACGGAGGTGTAATTACCTGATTGCGTATAGGTATTACCGTTAGCTGACCAAGTGTAAGAGGTGCATTCAGAGATGTTGCTGTTTACGGTACTAGATGGCGTAATCGTCAAGTTTAGAATCTCCGTGTTACATCCACTAACAGATGAGTACGTTCCACTCTGCGTATAAGTAGTTCCATTTACTGACCATACATAACTGTCACATCTGCTGATGTTAGTGGTGTTGGTTGTTGAATTAGTAATTGTTAAGTTCAACACTTTTGTAACACAACCTACCAATGCACTATAACTGCCTGATTGCGTATAGGTAACTCCATTAACAGCCCAAACGTAGCTATCACAAGCCGATGCACTGCTAGTTTGTGTGCTCGATGGAGTTATGGTTAATTGTAGAATTTCTGTATGACAACCAGTAACTGATGAGTAGTTGCCCGATTGTGTGTAGGTAGTACCATTTACTGACCATGTATAATTATCACAAGCACTTGCAACAGTGGTATTGCTTGTCGAATTAACAATGGTAATATGTGCCGTTACTAATGAGTCACATCCTTTAGTAGTTGTATAATGATGTGTGTAGTCTCCTGAACTAGTAACGGATGAATTCCATGGTAATAAATAACTATCACATCCTGTTGCAGTAAATTCACTACTAGTAGGAGAGAAGATTGTAATATGTGCGATAACTGTTGAATCACATCCAGAACTTCCATTATAAACATGGCTATAATCTCCTGATGTAGTTACAACATTGCTCCATGGTAAAGTATAAGATACACAACCTGAATCTTTGTATTCAAATGAATTTAAGTATAAGATTTTTGCATTACCAACGCCACATGCATTCACTCCAGCCGCGGTGATTTTTCCGTAAGTAAATATACCTGACGAGAAATCTACTACGATCGCAGTATCGGTAGCATTTCCTATGATGGATGTTCCTGCTGGAACTGTCCAATAGTAGTTTAACGCACCTTGTACTTTATTGATTTTATAGGTACGTGTAGAAGTTACTGTACACATACTGTCACGTTGACCAAAGATTGAATCTGGTGCAGCTAAAACAGTAGGAGAAACATTTCTGATACGTGTATTGCTTACGCCGCAAGAGTTAGATACATTCACGGTAATAGCACCACTCGTAAAAGCTTGTCCGTATGCAATACGAATCGTATTGGCATTGCTTGAAACTAATGAAGTGTTCGAAGGAATTGTCCAGTTATAGACTGATGCTCTTGCAACAGTAGGTACTGAATAAGTTCCTGAGTCTCCCGGACATGCAGTATAAGGTCCAACTATTGATGCTGGTTGATTTGGTGCAGATACGTTAACAGAGATTGTTAAGCAAGATGGTTGTGATGCAAAACAGCTGTTTGCATTATTTGCAGTAACACAGATATTGCCATTTAATCCTGGTTGAACATACGAGTCAATGAACTTCACAGTAATGCTATTACCTGTTGCTGATCCTTGTATTGATACACCTGCTGGTACTGACCATGTATAAGAAGACGCTCCTGCAACTGGTGTAATCGAATATGTAAAGGTGTTGCTTAATGGCTTACAAACATTAGCAGGACCGCTAATAACTCCTGCATTTGCTGGAATGCCAGCAACATTTACAGTAATAGAACTGCTGGCAGGTGTACATGGCTGAATAGCATCAGTAGTTAATGTAAGTGTTACTGAACCTGATAATGCATCTGCAGCTGAAGGCGTATAAGTCGCATTTAATGCATTGACATTGGAGAAAGTTCCAGTGCCGGAAGTTGTCCAAGTACCCATTGTTGCACCACCACCAATTGAACCATTTAATGTAACAGGTTGACCTTGGCAAGCATTTAAGTTACTTCCTGCATTGGCAGTAGAAGGATTTGTGCAAACGCAGAACTCATCAATTAATCCATCACAATCATCATCAATGTTGTTAAAGCAGATTTCTGTTGCTCCAGGATGTACGCTTGATGAATTATCATCGCAGTCAGTTGAGTTGGCAACATACCCTGTTGGTACTCCCGTACATGAAGTGGTGCTGATTGCTGAATTACCATAGCCATCACCGTCAGCATCTGCATAATAGGTTTGAGTAATGTTAATTGTTAATTCCAATGTGTAATCCTGACAATTCGAATTGTAATTGTATGTTCCCGATTGCGTATAGGTCTGACCGTTAGTAGGCCATGTATATGAATCACAAGCTGAAGTTGTTGTAACTATCGCAGCTGCTGGTGACCCTGTTAAGTCATATTGACAAGTTGCTGGATTCCAAGTTGCTGTTTGATAACATGCAACAGAAGGAACAGCAGGTTGAGAACCAGTAATATCATACTGACAAGTTGAACCATTCCATGTTGCCGTTTCATAACAAGCAACTGTAGGTGCTGCAGGTTGAGATCCTGTCACATCATACTGACAAGTTAAACCATTCCATGTTGCTGTTTCATAACAAGCAATTGTAGGTGCTGCAGGTTTAGATCCTGTCACATCATACTGACACGATGTTCCATTCCAAGTTGCCGTTTCATAACATGCAATAGTAGGAGCAGCAGGTTGAGAACCTGTCACATCATACTGACAAGTTGTTCCAATCCATGTTGCTGTTTCATAACAAGCAATTGTAGGTGCTGCAGGTTAAGACCCTGTTACATCATATTGACAAGTAGAACCATTCCATGTTGCAGTTTCATAACATGCAACAGAAG
>JBJTMY010000131.1:0-3624 GCA_046073825.1 Bacteroidota bacterium | reverse complement strand
GTAAGAAGGTGCCAAATTCAACTCCGAGAAATCGGAGAAAGATAAGTTAGAAAAAAGCAAATAATACATCCTGTTTTAACAGGTGCAAAACATTTATAAGCTCTTCTGACCTGTCGGAAGAGCTTTTTTATTTAAAGCTCTTTCGCAAGTCTGTTTCTCTCTCAAAATTTTGGATAAGTTGATTTTGATGAACATTGAAAAATGTTAAAACAATTTAATTCAAAAACAAAAATGAAAGAAACAACAAAAACACTCCACAGTATTCCAATTGATAAATTAACTGGGGCCATCAGCACTCCAATTTATCAAACTTCCACCTTTGTTCAGGAAGCTCCAGGCATAAACAAAGGTTTCGACTATGCTCGAAGCAACAACCCTACACGTAAAGTATTAGAAGATTTAATTGCTACGTTAGAAAGTGGTAAAAATGCTTATGCGTTTTCTAGCGGATTGGCGGCTATTGATTCGGTAGTGAAATTACTAAAGTCAGGTGATGAAATAATTGCAGTTGATGACATATATGGAGGAGCCTTTCGCTTATTTACTCATATCTATCAAAAGTTTGGTATTCACGTAAAATATATTGATACAACAGAAGCCCTTAATGTTGCAAATACAATTACGTCTAAAACAAAATTGATTTGGTTAGAAAGTCCTACAAACCCAACATTAAAAATATCAGACATAGAAGCAATAAGTAAAATTGCAAAAGCAAATAATGTATTACTATGTGTTGATAGTACTTTTACTTCTCCTGCAGCCCAAAAACCAATTGAGTTAGGTGCCGATTTGGTGATTCATTCAGCTACTAAATATTTATCGGGTCATAGTGATTTAATTGCTGGCTTGGTCGTTACCAATAGTGTAGAGTTAGGAGAGAAAATTAAATTTATTCAAAATGCTTCAGGAGCTATTCTATCCCCATTTGATAGTTGGTTAGTCATTCGTGGTATTGAAACGTTGCATTTAAGAGTAAAGCAGCATTCTGAAAATGCACAAGCCGTTGCAGCGTTTTTATCGTCTCTTGAAATTGTGAAAAACGTCTATTATCCTGGATTAGTTCAACATAAAAACCATCACATTGCGAAGCAACAACAAAAGTATTTTGGTGGTGTAATATCATTTGATTTAAATGTTGATGACAAAGCACTGGCTACAAAAATTGTGAGCAACACAAAGTATTTCAAACTTGCTGAAAGTTTAGGAGGAGTTAAAAGTTTGATTTGTTTGCCTTGTGAAATGACTCACAAATCTATTCCAAGGGATATCAGATATCAATCAGGAATAACAGATAGCCTCATTCGAATTTCAGTTGGTTTAGAAGATGCGGATGATTTAATTGCTGATTTGGGTTCAACTATTAAATCGTTGAGTAGTCAATTTGTCGTTAATGCATAATACTAGAAAAAATGAACAGAACAAAAATAAACATAGGACTATTTGGATTTGGATGTGTTGGATTTGGATTGTATGAAGTGCTTCAAAAAACACCTTCATTTAAAGCCAACATTAAACGAATTTGTGTTAAAAATAAACATAAGAAACGTCCAATTAATGCTGAATATTTCACTTTTGATAAGTTTGAAATACTGAATGATCAAGAGATAAATACAATTGTAGAGTTAATTGATGATGCAGAGGAAGCATTTGAAATTGTTAAGTTAGCTCTACAAAATGGGAAGGCGGTTGTTACAGCCAATAAAAAAATGATTGCTGAACATTTTGATGAGCTTTTAGCACTACAAAAAAAATTTAATGTGCCTGTTTTATACGAAGCTGCTTGCTGTGCAAGCATTCCAATTATTCGGAATTTAGAAGAGTATTACGATAATGATTTGTTGGAATCTATTGAAGGAATTGTGAATGGTAGTACGAATTACATTTTAACTAAAACAGCATCAGAGGATATTTCCTATCAGAAAGCACTCGCTGATGCACAACAAAAAGGGTATGCAGAATCGAAACCTATATTAGATACGAGCGGACTAGATGCGAAATACAAATTGTTAATTTTAATTGCACATGCTTTTGGAGTGGTACTCAAGCCAGAAGATATTTTCAATATCGGAATTGATAAATTGGGAGAACTCGAATTTAATTATGCGAAAGAAAAGAAATTAAAAATTAAATTAATTGCTCATGCAGAGAAAACAGATGACGGAAAATTAAAGGCGTTTGTTATGCCTAAATTTATTAGTGAGTCTGACAATTTTTTTTATGTAGATGGAGTTTTTAATGGAATAAAAACAAAAACTTTTTTTAGTGATTTACAATTCTTTTCTGGAAAAGGAGCAGGAGCTTATCCTACAGCTTCGGCTGTTTTGTCGGATATATCTGCGTTGAGTTATAATTATCAATATGAATACAAAAAGATACATAAAACAGAGGTTTTAGCAAAAACAGATGATGTAATTCTTAAAGTGTTTTTAAGACATGATTTACCAAGCAGTTTTGAGCTGCGCCACTATTTTGAGGTGGTCAATGAATCGTACTTAAATCAAGATTCGGGGTTCATTATTGGAAATATTTCATTAGAAAACATGAAGAAATTAAGCCTAGATGATGCATTGGTAACCTCCTTCGTCTTGATTGAGATTGTAAATAGCAAATGGGAGAATAGAAAGTTCGACGTAATAAATGAATCTGGAAAAGCCGTTAAGTAAAAACCTAGTTGATTTATAATCAAATGCTAACGCAAATTAGACCGCAAATTGAATAATTTATTTTTCTAGATTAGAAAAATGTTTTAATTTCGCCCCCGGAGAGTTGGCAGAGTGGTCGATTGCGGCAGTCTTGAAAACTGTTGACTGTAACAGGTCCGGGGGTTCGAATCCCTCACTCTCCGCCAATGAAAATGCACTGAAGTGCGAGAGCGTGTAAATCAAGTATTTACACGCTTTTTTGTTTTAAGTACTTTGCGTTTTGGTGCATTTCGAAGCATGTTTTTGTACCTTAATCGTGACCCCTAGAAAAAAATCATCAAGGGGTCACGCGGAAACAAAAATTGCGCTGTGGCGCACTGAAATGTATTGAGATTCATTGCTTTAGTGTTGCACACTAAAAAAGGTCATTGTAATTTTGTACTCATTAAAGGGGGGCGCACATAACAATTTTTATGGCGTCAAAAAACAAAAGCACTTTCGGCCTGCTGTTCTACATCAACCGAAGTAAAGCAAAGCTCAACGGACAATGTCCGGTGATGCTCCGGGTAACAATCAATGGAAAGAATGTTGCCCTCAGAATTAAGCGGTACATCCACCCGGACGATTGGGATCCGATTCGTGGTATGGCTATCGGCAAGTCTGCCGAAGTTAGTTCGCTCAATGTGTACATCGATGCAATTCGAGCTAAGGCGTATAACAAATACACCGAACAGCTCAGTTTACATGATGATGTTACACCTGCAATGTTGCGTGATGCTATTCTAGGCATCAATACCGCAAAGCCGAAGTTTCTTATTGAGGAATGGGAAAAGTTCTGTGCTGATCTTAAAATGATGATTGGCAATGGAACCAGTTACCCCAACTATCAGAAATACAATACCTGCAAAAACTTCATGCAGGATTTTTTACTGAAAGAATACCAAACGAAGGATGTTACACTCAAAAGCATCGATCGACATCT
>JBJTMY010000130.1:0-3911 GCA_046073825.1 Bacteroidota bacterium | reverse complement strand
GTTGTAATTAACGATCTTGTCGATCTCCAATATATCCCGTTCTAAGTCGAGGTGGATATTTTTTAAATATTGAATTTCGCGGTGTTTTTCGATCTGGTGCTCGCGCAAATTTTCAGCAAAAAATCCGAGCGTTACCGCAGCAAACAGCATGATGAATTCAGTGAAATATTCACTTACTTTTTTAGGCGGGTGTGCGTGATGATGTACTTCCATATTCGATACGTCTTGACAGGGAAAGGCTATAAAAAATCAAAATTTGGCCTAATTTAGACCAAATTTTGATTAAATAAAGAATTAATTGTTTTTTATTTGGAAGACAAATCCGGCTGCAGAGTCATGTAAGTAGTCTCATTTTCTATTACGTAGGTCCGCATGATAGCCATGTCTTTTTCATAAGAGCCCTTACCATACACCTCATCGTAAGCTGTTTTTAACTTGGCTGGCTCATCCATTTCTTTCCAGCCATCTGGAAAGCGGCGCGAGAAAACAATGCGATTAAGTCCTGAAGTGGAATAGGTTGCCACTTTGATACCCGCTTTGTCCCATACTTTCGGTAAACGTTTCATCACATCCCAAAACTCTTGCGCCGGCGCATATTTTAAGGTCAAAATATTGGAACGGATTTTGGCTGATCTTTCCGACGGACTAGAATTGCTGTATTCAGGTTGAAAAGTGATGATTTCGCCCCCTGTAACACCTTCTAAATGGGGAGATACATGCAAATAGAAGTCATTTGCTGCCTCTGTATAGGAGGGCATTGCGGCTAATTCATCACGGCGAGCCCAAGAGGTTCCTATATTAAATAGTGCCATCACTTCGTTGTGGTGGCTTCCCCCAACTAAATTAAAAACCGCCCAAGCATAAGGAGTGCCCGCCTTGCGGAATTTAGCCACATGCGTTTTTAAGGCCTCATTGAAAGCGCCCCGATGACCAGATTTAACTTTGTAGTATTGGAAATTGGTGGTGTTTGCCTGTGCCCATGCGCTAAGCGAGAAAAGGCAAAATGTGGAAAGGATAAGTAGTTTTTTCATGGTTTATTTATTTAGAGAGTTCATCAAAAATTTTAGCATCGTATACGTCCCATTCTTCGACGATTTTGCCATCTTTCACTGCGCAAACTTGGTGGAATATCTCGTCTTTGGATGTTTTGCCATTGCTTACATTAACGATAATATAGGCAATTACGAAATTTTTGACCCCGGCAGGTGTAGGTTCATCATTAATGGTTTCCCAAAGTTCGCCGTAGTTTTTAATCGTGAATTTGAAGCCGGAGGCTTTTAAATTGCCCAGTAATGCATTGTTTTGACTGACATTTAATTTATTCAAATTGTCATGAATGGTATCGTTTTCAGCAGCGAATGCAGCTCTAACCGCAGCCGTATCTAAAGCAAATGCTTTTTCATTGAACGCTTTTACTAAATCAATGTTAGCTGATTTAGCAACGGTGTACCCATTTTGATTGGGGTCTTTAGGTGGGGCTGTAGTTTCCTCCTTTTTTTGAGAACAGCTAAATAGAAAACTGCCTACTAGTAGCATTAAAAAGATTTTTTTCATAAGGTTAGATTGTTTTGATTTGGTAGGAAAATTAGCGGCTTGTTCACATTTTAATTGATTTTAGACTTTTGATTTTGTCCATTTTTATCTATTTTTTGTCTAAAATTCAAAAGCTAGCAAGAGTTAATGTTCGATTTTGTCCCTTACCTGTCTTTTTTAACGAGTGGAATAGGCCTTTTATTCATTTGTTATTTAATCGCGCGCTTTCCCAAAATTCCCCAAGTACATGCACTCGCTTGGATTATTTTCTCCTTGGTTTTTCTCGAATTTTACATCTATGCTTTGACCTCCAAGCATATTTATCAAATGCTTTTTATCCTTAGAACGCCTAATATTATTCGGGTCTTTTTGCCCATTACTTTATTCTTTTATGTTCGAAAAATGCTAGTCCCCACGCGAGTCATATCGGGATGGCAGCTTGTGCATTTTGTATTTCCCGTTGTGATTACCCTAGGTATTTTGCCTGATCTATTTTTATCTGCTGCAGAGAAGACCTCCATTTTAGATCATTATTATGTACAAAATAAGTACTTCATCACCAAGCCAATGGGTTGGATTCCAGCGGGTTTTGTGCAGCCCGTTTCCATTTTTGTGGGGATTTTTTATGGGGCGATTTCGCTTTGGATGATTTGGAAAACAAAATATATATGGGGAAGCGTGTATACCTATGTGAATAAGCAATCGTTGATTTGGTTGAACTTATTGAGCGGAGCCGTGATGATATACTTTTTGCTTCAGTTGTATCAGTATGTTAATTTATTTCTAAATAATACGTTCGATCCACCTTCACAGTTGATTAAATGCATCTTAGGGATCTCTCTGTTCACCTATTTTATCATGACACCTAATGTGCAGGAAAATATGGATGGTTGTATATTGCCCAAAGAAAAGGGGACACCTACTATCCCAGAAATTCTACCTGAGCTTATCTTGGCTATGGCTTCAGACAAGGAAGCCATCGCATTTGATGATAAGATAAAATCGGATCAAGTGTATTTGTCGCCTGATATTGACCTAGCAGCTTTGGCGAAATTAGTCGATATGCCTTCGGCAAAATTATCGAAGTTGATCAAAATGTATTATGGAATTTCCTTCGCAGAATACATTAATCGCTTGCGTATTCATCATTTTCTTCAACAACGCTCTTCGTTTGATCAGTACACCTTAGAAACGTATATGTACCAAAGTGGATTCACCAATCGCTCCACTTTCTATGCGGCTTTCAAAAAATATGTAGGGGTAAACCCGAGTTTTTTTTTGAAAGAAATTCATCAATCAAGCTAATATTGACCTGAAAATGGACATTTTAATCGGAATTCAAGACAAACTTTAGTTCATTCAACGTGCGGCTTGTGCCTTATTTATAAAACTTGTGGGTCTGTATTTTAACCTTTAAAAATCAACCCATGAAAAAGTTTACTAGTACCCTCGCACTCCTTTTTTGCACACTAAGTTTATTTGCCCAAACCGCAGAAAAAACCTATTTCTTGATGAATGAAAGTCGTGTGAATGACACGGATATTTATAAGAAAAATTATCCTGCTGTTCGTAATTGGTGGTTAAATGCCACAAAAGGAATTACCTATAATATGACTGCACATACATCCGAAACGGGTAGAACCTACTCCATGGTGTATTTGAAAGGGGAGGAGAATGTAGGAAAATACGTAGGCCAACGTTCCGTTTTGTCAGACAAACAAGCCATTGAACTAAAATCGGTAACGGACGAAAATACAGCCAATCGCACGATGGCTATTCAGCGTTCTCTTTGGGTTCAAGAGGCAAATGTAACAAGCATCTTGCCTGACTTTAAAATTGAAAATTACGATTTCCGTAAAATTCACTTATTCACGGTTCCGTTTGATAAAATAGCAGAATATGAAAAATTAATTGAACAATCGAATCAAGAAGATAAGGCACTTGGCCTTACCTATAATTACATTGTTTACCGAGCAGTGGATGGATATCCAAACAATACGTTTATGTTAATCTTACCAGAAAAGTCTCGTTTAGCATATTATACGCATCAAGAGGAGCGTAATGCTAAAAGAAAGGGCAATGCAAAATTGACCGAATTAAATAAAAAGGCGAGCAAGTTGCGTACGATTGTTCGAATCGATTATTTAACTCGCGTACCAGTTAATTAACGCATTTCAAAAATGAAATATCGAAGAATGGTGGGGCTCTTTGTTCCACCATTTTTATTACTTGTTAGTTCATAATTACTACCTTTTATTTAACTAAATTTGCTCCTGCTAAGCCTATTTTGGCGCAACTTATCAGCAGGTCATGCCTAAGAATGTTAAAATATCGGTGTTGATGGCCGTCTACAATACGGACTTTCAATTAACCAAAAG
>JBJTMY010000129.1:0-3700 GCA_046073825.1 Bacteroidota bacterium | reverse complement strand
ATTTATAAATTCACCATCACAAAATCAGAAAGCGATTAACTTCGTAAAAAATTTAATTATGAAAACCATCATCAATACATCAAACGCTCCCTCTCCTATTGGACCTTATTCGCAAGCAGTGAAATTTGGCAATATGCTTTTTGTATCAGGACAAATTGCTATTAATCCTGCGAATGGAGAATTAGATTTATCATCTATTGAAAATGAAACTCATCAAGTGATGAAAAATATCGGAGCTATTTTAACGGAAGCAGGCATCGACTACTCCCACATAATTAAAACTGGTATTTTCTTAAAAGACATGAATCAGTTTGCAGCCGTAAATGAAGTTTATGGTAGTTATTTTAGCAACGAATTTCCAGCGCGAGAAACAGTTCAAGTTTCGAGATTACCTAAAGATGTGAACGTAGAAATTTCTGTTGTTGCCTACACAAAGTAGATCACGAATTAAATCATGAACTACTTTTTTCATGCAGTTAAAAGCAATGTTCTGAATCGAATTATTTTACCTCTATTTTTGGATTCCATCGAGTAATCGCCCATTTGGTTTGTTGCACGGAAGTAAGGAATGTCCATGCTACAATACGACTTGATTTATTGCCTTGTGTCATAGCAATAGTTTTTACTTCTACAGCTTGTGCATTATACAAGGCTTTATAAATTTTTTCGAGATGTGCTTGTTTTGAAATCAATGTTGTAAACCAAAAACAAGAATCAGCAATTTGTTTGCTTTGTTCTATGATACGCTTAGCAAACTTTTCTTCTCCTCCATCGCACCATAATTCCATACTGTTTCCTCCGAAATTACGAGCAACTTCTTTCACAGGCTTACCACGCAAATTGCTAACCTTACGAATATTCCCAGAACGGGCTTCTTCAAACGATGAATAAAAAGGAGGATTGCAAATTGTAAAATCGAATTGCTCACTTTCGTTTACAATCCCTTTGAAAATATTGGAAGAGTTTGATTGAAAACGTAACTCCACATTTGATTTTATTTCAACGTTGTTTTCTAGAATCTCCTTAGCCGATTTGATTGCTTCAGGTTTATTATCAGAACCGACAAACGACCACCCGTATTCTCTGTTTGCAATTAATGGATAAATACAACTCGCTCCTACTCCAACATCGAATCCATTAATACTATTTCCTGACGGTATTTTTCCACTATTTTTCTCGGCTAATAAATCTGCGATATAATGAATGTAATCGGCGCGACCAGGTACAGAAGGACATAAATATCCTTCGGGCATATTCCATTTATCGATTTTATAAAAATGTTTTAGTAACGCTTTATTTAGCATCACAACAGCATCAGGATTAAAAAAATCGATGGACTGATCTCCATAAGGATTGATAATAACAAAAGGTTTTAACTGGGGAAAACTTACAACGAGTTCATCAAAATTGTAACGCTCGCGATGCTTATTGCGTGGATGTAAAACAGTTTTCTCTTTTGGGTGCTCTTTCTTTTTTTCTAGCTTCTTCATTGTAAATTTATCCAGCTTTTAAACGCTGCTTTCTGCGCTTCATTGGCGTCTATAACACTACCGATTTTTATTGTATCAAAATAACGTATATCAGAAGATGTCAAGTTAATCGTCTTCATTTTCTTTTGAGAAAATACAGTTAACTCAAAAGAATTATTCAACTGCAACAAATCATTTAAGTTGTTTTCTACTTTCCATCCATTCACAGCAACAATTTCATCGTCCTTCGAAAGTCCAGCTAATTCAGCTAAACTTATAGGATAAATTGTTGCGACTTTCGTAATGCCGGCCTCTTGCATTGTTTTGAAACCAAAACATCTTTCTTGTGCATTCTTTGCAGGAGTCCTTGTTACATAACAACCAACTTCGTGAAGCAATTCATTCAATAGTGGCTCTGTATTTTTAATTCCGTGGATGTAATCATCGAATATATTTTTCACTCCTGCATCACTCATTTCGATGGCAAGATTTAAAATGTCCTCCATCTGATAGCCACGATGATGTCCAGAAAAATCGGCATACAACTTTTTAAATAAAGTATCGAGTGAGTTAACATGTTTACTTGCTCGACGAATGTATAAATCCAACATCATGGCAACAATACTTCCTTCATCATAAATGTTTGTCTTTCGATGAGGAACACCTGGGACATACCCATCAAGCCAAGTATCAAAACTACTATCGGCTACGGAATACCGAAAACGAGCATCATTATCAAAATGCTTCTGTAAGCGTACATTTACCTCGGCAAACCAATCTTGAACAGTAAAAAATCCAGAGCGTGCTAAAAACAAATCGCCATAATAAGTTGTAAAGCCTTCATACACCCAACCAAGTCGACTATAATTCTCTTGCGAGTAATCGTATTGCACAAAATCTTTGGGGCGAAGTGTTTTTACATTCCACGTATGAAATAACTCATGCGATGCAACACCTAAAAGTTCTTTATAAAACTCTGGCTTCATCAATGAATAACCGGGACCTAAGGCTAATACTGTGGAAGTGGTATGCTCTACTCCATGATAAAAACGATAAGGAGTTATCAAAATCAAGTAGTGATATTCTTCTACTGGAAAGGAACCCATCATTTTAAATTGCTGATTGGTATATCCAATAAAATCTTTTTTAATTTTTTCGAAATCAGGATTCACTTCACCTTGAAACCATAAATGAAACTTCACATCATTCACAATAAAAGAATCATGTTTCAATAATGAAGAAGCAATAAAAGGACTATCCACTAAATCGTGATAGCTAGGTGCCACTAAAACATTTTTGCTTAACGATTTTAATCCACAGGCTATGTCCCAGCTTACGTCCACATCAATCGTTAAAGTACATTCTGTATGCAACATTTTATCTAAGTAGGGCATGCAATGAACAGGATTGACATATAAAAAGTCAAAATCAGTAAAACATGCACCTGCATCTAATTGATTCGCATAATAACTAAACGAAACTATGATTTCATTGCAATTGCTAGTAGCAACATTCCAAGTATGACTGTCTGTTTTATGATAAATAACTGAACTTCCACTTTCATTAGTAATTCGAAAATCTCTGATGTTTTTAGCAAAATTGCCGAGCTCATAACGGCCAGGACGCCACTTTGGTAGTTTTAAAATCGTATTATCTGCGTTCACCGTTGCTTTAAAAGTTACCTCAATAAAACGACTCGCAGGATTACTCGATGATATCTGATAGTGCCACATAAAATTTATTCTTTGCCCCAAAGGTAACCAAAGAAGGAATACTCCACTAAGAGAATTATCAGATAGATTTGAACTGAAATTCAGCGCACTAACAAAATTTATTTTAGAAAAATTACCCGATGAACTTATTCAGATTTCAATTACCTTTGCGACATTAAATACTAAAAATTATGAATTACGATTTAATAGTTATTGGAAGTGGTCCAGGAGGATATGTAGCTGCAATCCGTGCAAGTCAATTGGGAATGAAAGTAGCAGTTGTAGAAAAAGAATCACTAGGTGGTGTTTGTTTGAACTGGGGTTGTATTCCAACGAAAGCTTTATTAAAAAGCGCTCAAGTTTTTGAATACTTAAAGCATGCTTCTGATTATGGAATTACCGTTTCTGATGCCAAGGCCGATTTTAATGCAGTAGTGAAGAGAAGTCGTGGAGTTGCTGATGGAATGAGCAAAGGAATTCAGTTTTTATTCAAGAAAAATAAAATTGATGTTATTAATG
>JBJTMY010000128.1:0-17777 GCA_046073825.1 Bacteroidota bacterium | reverse complement strand
GAAATATTTGAATGGAAACCTAGTATCTTGTCTTTTTCATCAGTGTATGTGACAAGTTTTGCAAATGGAAATTTTGGAACCACATTAAATATTGATGGTAATAGCAAAATAGATGGTGAATTTACAATAGTTTGGGATGACGCCACGCTACATGTTTATTGTTCCGTGGGTAATATCAGTTCTGGAATAATCTCTACTAATATTGTAGCATCAGGAAGCAGTCCAGATGTAAGCCTTTATTTAGATGGTGGTTCAGATGTAATACATGTATGTTATATAGATAATTTAAGTGGCGATTTAACAGTATCAGACTATAATTTCAGCGATTTGGTGTCAAACAATGTAAGTATTACCGCAGGCCCATTTAGTTATCCACCTTCAGTGATGAGCTATAAGTGGGAATACCCAAGAATTGCATCGCCTGGACCTAATGGTGGTAGCCCTTCTGAATGGACGGTTGTTGCTCTTGAGCGTGAAATTATTCTTAGTAGTCCTCCTAGTAATTGGTATATCAAAGGTTGTAATAATGGTAGTAGTACGATCATTAATTATAATGTATCTTTAATAGATATTTCAAAATTTCCGAATTACTATTCAAGTATTTGCTATTCTAATAATTATCCAATAAACGGCATTTATGTTGGCTGGTCCTTTTATTCAGAATATCAAAACTTTAATAATGTTGTAATCGATGCTGATTATTCAATAGTTCTTAGATGTAACAGTAACGCAACACCAATAGATTCGTTATTCTGGCAAGTACCTTATTCTATCTCAAGTAGCAACTATGATATATCTTCCTTTTTATCTTTAGCAGGAAGGCATGCGGACAATGAACTATTTGCCACCTATCAGAATATAAGTATTGGCGGTACCAATATTTGGGATGTAAATTATAAAATGATTAAACCTATATCATCAGCAACTAGTTTTAAGTCGCATCAAAATGAGACTATAATACAATTGGGCTCATCTAAAGAATTATTACAAACAAGTTATTACTCGTTAGATGGCAAATTATTGTTTACTTTAAAAAACAAAAATATTAATGAATTACAAAACTACTTCAATCATTTTACAAATGATTTTATTTTTGAAAAATCAGAGTATAGTGATCATACATTCAGTTCAAAAAAAATAGCTAGATTTAATCATTAATAAGGGGTCTTTATGAAAAACATCTATTTATTAATTATAATAATATTAATGACAACTAATTCAAAGGCCCAGTCATTTAATTACATCGACGATCATTGCTTTGGAACAAGTTATATTGATCAAGGTTATGCCATTACTCGTTTAAGTCAATTAAACGTGATAATTGGAAATAGCAATAGCAAAAATCCAGAGAATGACAAGTCAGAATTTTCATGCGATACATCAATGAGTCCAAAGGATTTTTGGATTTTAGCATTTGATGATTCGTTGAATAAAATATGGGATAAAACTTACGGTGGCACATTTGAAGAGAAAGGCTTTAACATTATTTCTTACCGAAATGGATTTGTAATTTCTGGTCAAACTAGTTCAGATTCTAGTTGTAGTTTGCAAACTACTAAAAAAGGAATTAGAGATTACATTTTAATATTTTTAGATTCATTAGGGAATAAAGTAAATGAACTAAGATTTGGCTCAATTCGTGACAACGAAGGTTGTTTGCTAGATAAAACTTTAGATGGCGGACTGTTATTAACTGGAATAAGTAATGGAGTACATAGTTTTGATAAATCTCAAAATGCATTTTACCATCCATTTGGAAATCCATATATGGCCGCATATGATTATTGGGTAATTAAATTAGACTCCTTGGGCGTAAAACAATGGGATAAAGTTTTTGGCGGATACGATAATGAATGTGATTATGAAAGCAGAAAGCAATATGGTCTAACAGTTTTAAAAGATACAAATTATTTAATTTATGGGGTAAGTCAGAGTGGAATAGGAGGAAATATAACGTCTTCTATGTATGGGGCTTGGGATGCTTTAGTTTTTAAAGTAGATAAAAATGGTAATAAAATATGGGATAAACGATTTGGAGGTTCAGCATTTTCAGGAGGCACGGCAAATTCTGGCACAAGTTCCATTACTAAAATTGTTGAACAAAATAACTGTTATTATATGTTCGGCTACACTTCCGCAACCATCGGTGGTACAATAGTTAATCAAGGCTTTGGTTCTACTGATTTATGGTTAATAAAAACCGATACAAGTGGTAATTTAATTTGGGAGAAAAAATTTGGAACAAATGGTATTGATGTAAGCTGGGACTTGATAGCAAATCCACAAGGAGGGTTATTTGCCTTGGGTGAAATTTCAACAGCTTCAAATGGGACTTTTCTAAACTCTAGTTACGGTTCCGAAGATATTGTTGTGATGAGTATTGATACATTAGGGTCTTTGTTGACCTATAAAATAATAGGAGAAAACCATAGAGATTTTCCAAATTCATTAATCATGGTTAATGATAGTACATTATTAATATCCGCAACTGCAGATGATGGTATAAGTAATGTAAAAAACGATGCAGGACACGGGGCCGCTGACATTTGGGCCGTGAAAGTTGGCTATAGTACCACCACCACCTCTCTTAATCAACTTCAAAATAATTTATCACTTACGGTAAGGCCTAACCCCGCAAAAGATCAAATAGCTATTAGTGGATTACCGCCTGCCAGCTATGTCCTCCAAACCTACAACATTGATGGCCGGTTAGTAATGAGCGATATGGTCACCTCTGATTTATCACTACCACTTTCCATTGAAACTTTACAAAGCGGTATGTATATTACAAATATCAAGAATGACAAAATAAGTACAACTGTTCGTTGGGTGAAAGAGTAGATATAAATTTGAAATATACTAATTCAAAAGGGGCCACGAGCCCCTTTTTTTGTAAATGTATTAATGCAACCATTGACTAAAGTACATAATCAATTCATGAATTTATAAAGGTTGTTGATCGCAAGTATTTGCGACGAAACTAGGTTGTTGAGTAGTCGATCAAACAATCTATTTAATCAAGGTTGTTGAGCGGAGTCGAAACAAACCTACCAGCGCGGAGTCGAAACTAGGTTGTTGAGCGAAGTCGAAACAACCGTACTGTTGTAATAACAACTATTGATTTTGTATATTTGCCCCATGAAATTAGAAGAAGCTATCAAACAGAAAAAATTTGGGAACGAATTTGAGAAAGCAGTTGTTAATATTTTATACACCGCCAGTTGGCTCGAAGGAATCAATATTCAGCGATTTAAACCTCATGGCATTTCTCCACAGCAGTACAATGTGCTTCGTATTTTGCGTGGCTCACACCCAAACCCTGTTATGCTCGGTGAAATAACAGAACGCATGATTGATAAAAATTCGAATGCTACGCGTCTTGTAGAGAAATTACGCCTCAAAGGATTTTTAAAGCGTGATATCTGTAAATCAAATCGTCGTCAGGTAGATATTACGATTACTCAAAAAGGACTTTCACTGCTTTCCGAATTAGATGCGCATATTGAAGAATGGCAAAATCAACATCTGAAAATTAAAAAATCAGAAGTACAACAACTAAACGAGTTACTAGATAAATTAAGAGGATAAAATGAAATACATCATACATAAAGCAAATACACGCGGCTATGCCAATCATGGGTGGTTAAAAAGTTATCATACCTTCAGCTTCGCAGGGTATCATCATCCTGAACGTGTTCATTTCGGAATGTTGCGGGTACTGAACGATGATTTTGTAGATGCAGGAATGGGATTCGGAAAACATCCGCACGATAACATGGAAATTATTTCTATTCCGTTAAGTGGTGCTTTGCATCATCAAGATTCTACGGGTCGCGATAAGATTATTCAAACAGGCGATGTACAAATCATGAGTGCAGGAACTGGCATCTATCACTCAGAGGTAAATGCAAGTCAAGAAGAGCCTGTCACTTTTTTACAAATCTGGATATTTCCGAAGGTAAATAATATTGAACCGCGCTATGATCAGAAATTGTTTACTGAGACAGAACGAAAAAATCAGGTGCAAGTAGTTGCTTCTCCAACAGAAGAAAATGGTTCTTTGTTTATTAATCAGGATGCATGGCTTTCAATGATTGAACTTGATGCAAATCGTTCGATGGAGTATAAAATTCACCAAGCAGGGAATGGAGTTTATTGCTTTATTATTGATGGTGAATTAACCATCGATTCTGAAAATTTAGCAAAGCGTGATGCTATTGGTCTTTGGGATGGTAACGAATTTTCAATGCAGGCAACTACTAATAGTAAGGTGCTTTTTATTGAAGTCCCTATGAATTAAGATTAGCGTATTAGGTGAACTTTACCATAGATAGATTTAGTTGTAGTACTAAGCTTCAAATTAAAAACATAGTAATATACATCTTCTTCACATTCTTTATTGTTTTTATCGCTACCGTTCCAACCGAGATGGTTTTGATTCCAGCTATAAATCGATTGGCCCCAGCGATTAAAAATGCTGGCATCATATACGAGTGAATCGTTGCTCGCTATTGTAAAGACTTCATTTTTATTATCGTTGTTAGGCGTAAAAGCATTCGGAATAAAATAGTAAATATCATTTACAATGATGGTATCTACGTATTGATCAGAACAGCCATATTGATCAATGGCGTTAAGTGTAACGTAGTAGGTTGCAGGAGCGTCAAATGAATGACTAGGACTCCATAAATAATTGGTAATGTTTTGGTCAAAGGTCCAGATAGACTGAACAGCGTTTAACGATAAATTAGAAAAGGATACTAACAGCGGTGCATATCCTTCATGTACAGATGGAACAAAGTAGGCCTGCACATTACTCGTGTCGATAACCAGCGTGTCGGATGCGCTACCGCAATTATTGGTGGCTGTTACATAATAAATTCCCGGATTACTAACGGTGAGCGTATGTGTTGTATCTCCTGATGACCATATTACAGGAGCGTTGCAATTAACTGATAAGGTTTCTGTTTCTCCTTTACAAATAATACCATCAGAACCTTCAATGAATACCGTTGGAATTAAACCCGGATTAATTAGTACACTGTCGCTTTTTGCTCCACAAAAATTAGTTGTAGTTGCAATATAAATCCCGGGTGTTGTTACATATATGGAATCGTTTGTTGCGCCTGAAGTCCATTGAATTCCTCCATTGCCTGATGCAATTAGTAGTGTAGTATCGCCTAAACAAATGGATAAATTACCAACGCTTGAAATTGATATAACCGGCTTGGGTACATTGTTGATGGTAATAGAATCGATATCGCTTCCACAGGTATTAGTCGCTGTAACAATTACCAGCGGACTATTATGCACCATAATGCTGTCGTTTGTATTTCCGTTATTCCAAATTAAATTAGTGTAACTTCCTGAAGCAACTAATAAAACAGAATCACCATCACATAAATTAATGGATCCTGATGGTTGAATACTAACGGAAGGATTATTTGTTGTAGTTACACTATAATTACTCGTGGTAGTGCCGCAATTATTGGTAACACTTACTTGATAATTACCAGGGCTTTTCACTAACAAGCTATCGTTGGTACTTCCGTTTGGCCAAAGTATAGTGCCAGTTCCATTTAC
The DNA here is from genome assembly GCA_046073825.1 of Bacteroidota bacterium. GTDB lineage: Bacteria > Bacteroidota > Bacteroidia > AKYH767-A > OLB10 > CAINEC01. Next base: position 12,194 of record JBJTMY010000128.1, on the reverse strand, counting down.
TACTGCTACTAAATAGGTAGAGTCGCCAGTACAAAGAGCAGCACCGTTGGAGGATACAATTGTTACCTGAGGAGCTACATCCATAAAGGTATGAATGGTATCATAAACGCTTCCACAACTATTGGTAGCAATGATGGAGTATATTCCTGGGCTTGTAATTTGAATGGAATTAGTAGTACTTCCATTTGACCATTGCAGCGAAGAATTGCTACTTGCATTAATGGTGAAGGTAGTTCCACTGCAAAAATGTAATGAATCGGCAGTTGTAATGTTGGCTAACGGTAGCGGATTAACGACAACTGCTTGATTGGCTTGTGAATTTCCGCAGGACGAATTTCCAGTAACAGTGTAGGATCCAGATTGAGTAACCGTAATGGTAGAGCCAGTGGCGCCATTCGACCATAAATAGGTACTTGCACCGCTTGCTGTTAAACGTACACTGTCGCCTTCACAAAAAGTAGTTGGGCCAGAAGCAGCAATAACCGTTGCAGGGTTGGTTATTACATTAACAGTTTGAGACGAGCTACTGCTTCCGCAAGTATTTGTTAATGTAACAGTATAAATACCAGCATTCGAAACATTAATAGAAGGGGAGACGCTACCATTCGACCATAAAAAATTACCAGATCCTTGAGCGGTTAGTGTTACATTTCCTCCTGTGCAAAAAGTTGTAGGACCGTTGGCAGAGATGGATACTTGTCCTCCGCTTAATACCGATAAGTCAAGCGTATCTCGTATGGTATCATGACACGCATTGATGATTGTAAAATACAGTTGCTCATTTCCTTGAAAATTACTGGCTGGAGTATATGACGTAGTTAATGCATTAACGTTATTAAATGCACCACTTCCGCCTGACCAAAAAAAGGAGCTGTAATTACCACTAACAATTTGCGCGGTAACGTTAACCGGAACGCCGGCACAGCTGCTATTATTGCTAATAGATGTTGTGTAAACCAACGGAATTATAGGCGCATTACAGCCATCGTTAAAGTAAGACGCATTATGTAAATTATCAAATTGAACAGCTGCTCCATCGGATATTACATGAGCGCCTGTGGGGTCCGTTAGTGAATCCACCACATACGTTACCGTTTCTGAGCAACTGGCTCCAAACGACATGGTAAAATTTCTTGGTCCTGCACCCAACGCATAATTTTTAAAATGACCAGAGGTATTTCCGGGACATTGAAAAATCATGTAGAGGGTATCTTGCAAATTTGCAAATGAGTTGGCAGTAGGATTTAAAGCAGTACTGGTTCCTAAAATCACTTGACTATTTGCGGGTAAAATATTTCCAACGGGCTCACGAACCCATCCGCAAGAAGTAATGGTTGCATTAATAGCACTCACAACAGAAGCGGTAGTCGCATTTTGGCAAATTCCTAAAAACGCATTGCTAGTGGTTGACCAAGTAACATTCAATGAAGACACATTTAATGGGGCATTTCCCACTTGAAATCGCACCATTTCATTATCGGCTTCTGGCAAGCCACAGGCATCAACCAAAATACTTTTAATTTTAAAGCAGCCCACCTGCCCGAAAGATGGAGCGTGACCAAGACTTAAAAGCAGGGTAAGCAAAACAAATAAAGCCTGTTTTATACCTTCGAAGTATGGGCGCAACATCATGGTTCAAAGTTCCCAACTTTATTTGAATTAAGGAAATAAAAAGGGGGCAAATGCCAACAGATAACTATAAATTAATAGTTGGTAATTCAAGAGGATGGTTTATAGTTGCAATAAATAATTTTATTACATTTGAAAAAACTAAAACCTTACCAATGAAAAAACTATTACTTACCCTTTCTATTCTATTAACTGCTTTTTGGTCGCAAGCGCAAAATCAAAATGCAATGGCTTTTGATGGCATCGACGATTACGTATCTGTTACAGGAGCTTCTTCTTATGTTGTTGGATCAACAGGGATGTCGCTTACTTGCTGGGTTTATACACAAAACACTGCACCTTCTTATCCAAACTTTGATGGATTTGCAGGATTCAGAAATGATGTAGATGCCGATTTTTATTTAATACAGGTGGGCGCGAATTCAATCGAAGCACGTTTCAGAAATGATGCGGGAACTCCTTTTACCATCACTTCTCCAACATTAGCACCTAATCAATGGATTCATTTTACATTTACTTATGATGGATCGATGTTACGACTTTATAAGAACACCGTGAAAGTAGATTCTATGGCTGCTAATGGAGTAATTAGTAATAGCGGCGTTGACTTTAATATTGGAAATGTTCATTATGCAAGTTCAAATGTTGATTTTCTCTTAACCGGCAAAATGGATGAAACAAGTTTTTGGTCACGCGCTTTAACACCAGAAGAAATTCGTTGTATTCCTGTAAATGGTATTGACACAAATGCTGCCAACCTTGAATTATATTATCGCTTTAACCAAGGAACAGCTGCAGGAAATAATACATCCATTACTTCATTGCACGATGAAAATGGACAGCAAGATGGAATCTTTAACGGATTGGCTTTAACAGGTGGAACTTCGAATTTTGTTGCAGGTGCTAATACCGCTACTACGACCACTGCTTATTTATGTCCGGGAGCTACTTATGTTTACCATGGAGTAACATTAACGCAAGCGGGTATTTATGCAGATACATTAGTAAACACTCAAGGTTGCGATTCAATTGTTCAATTAAATCTTGTGCAGTTATTAGTTGATACTGGCGTAACTCAAAACGGATTTACATTTACAGCTAATCATGCTTCTCCTACTTATAAGTGGTTAGATTGTAACAATGGATACTCAGTTGTTCCAGGAGCTACATCACAAAGCTTCACACCAACAGTACCGGGAAGCTATGCAGTAGTGGTTAGTCAGAGTGGTTGTACAGATACTTCTAATTGCCATCTGATGGCTACTGTAGGATTAAACACTTACAATCCAATTGAAGGTGTTTCTGTTTATCCAACAATAACAAGTAACGAAATCAATGTTCAGTTAAACCAAATTTATAATCAGGTACAAATTGAAGTGATTGATTTAACAGGCAGAACAGTAATTGCTACTAACGCTGACGGAATAACGAATACTAAATTAGATGTTCAAGCATTAATGAATGGTAGTTATATTGTTCGCATCACTGCTGATGGAAGAAATGGTGTTTACCGATTCATGAAAAAATAATCATTAGTTGAAATGAAAACGGGAAGCATTAATTTGCTTCCCGTTTTTTTATTGTGGTTGTTCCATTCTCATCATCGCTCCTTTAATTAAGTGATCAAATTCTTTTTTCTGTTCTTCATCGCAAAGCGCTCTTACTTTTGCAAGATGATCAAAAATTATTTTTTCGCCCTCTGCTCTGTTCGTAGCAATTAATTGAATAATGGAGTCTCTTGAAGTAGTAGAACTATTGTTAGCTAATTCTTCAAACAATGCATCGTGTAGTTCACGACCTTTATTTTTTACTGGAACTATTTTATCAAGATGTTCATTCATCAAAACACGAAACTGTTCCGTTTGTTTATCATTTAAATGTAGCTCCTGAATTAATCCACGAAGCATACCTTCTCCTCTTGATCTTGGATCCATTTCAAACGGGCGTGGAGGACGGTGCATCCACATAAATGCAGCAAGACTTATATTCATTATGATAAGTATTCCTACCAGTATTTTTAAAGTTTTTATCTGATTCATAATTATTGATTGATTGATTCGAAGTAGAGTTTATAAACGGATTGCTCTATCGAGCTCGTTTTCGATTGGTAATATTGTCTTGCAGAGATAACATTAAAAGTAAACAATAAAAGTAATGTGATAACGGCAAATTTTATAAGACTGTTTCCTTTGTTAGTGTTAAAGAGCAATTGAATAATTTCATTTTTCTTATCCTGATTTAAATGCTGAGGCGGGGATATTTGATGACTTAACAGATCATTTATCCATTTTTCTTTTTCAGTTTCCATCATAAATAGAGGCTAATTGTTTTCTTAAATTTTGTTTGGCTCTGAATATTAACGACTCCACAGCACTTAATGATAGTTGCATAATATCACAAATCTCTTTATACGATTGTTGCTCCATATTAAATAATACAAAAGCAATACGTTGATTTTCGGGAAGTTTTTCGAGTGCTGCGAATAGTATTTTATTTTTTTCCTTTTGTTCTAACACTTGATAAGGTGTAGAACTGATTTTTAATTTATGAATTGGGTTGTTTACATTTTCATGGTCATCAATAGAGAATAAAAATCCAAATCGTTTTTTTCTTTTCTTACTTCGTAGATGATAGAGCGCAAGGTTGGTGATGATTCGATACATCCAGGTACTTAACTTCGATTCACCTTTAAACCGATAGATTGCAGTACTGATTTCTACAAAGCATTCTTGGGTTAAATCTTCCGCATCCATCTCATTTTGCACTAATGAATATGCGGTGGCATAAAGCATATCGCTGTATTGTTCTACTAATTCGCGATAGGCCTGTTCTTCTCTATTACGTAAACGTTTTATAAAAAACTCTTCCGACAAATCTATTGGGGCTTATGTAAGAATTAGTTGACTTTATAAATTTTTACTTGTGGAAATTTCAAATTAATTAGTGAATTTTTTTGATCTAATTCGAAGGGTATAAATGGATAAAACAAGAAAAGGAATAGTCGATAAAAGTATTTTCCATTTTAAACTTATCAATCCAATTATGAATACAAATCCGACTAAAAACAAAAGACTATAAACACCTAGTTTAATTAAAAATTTATTGGGGGTAGATTGAAAAATAGTAATCAATAAAAGTAGTTGTCCCGCCAATGGAATCATCGTAAATGGATGTGATACTGCGATTGGATCTGAAAGTAATATTTTAAAAACATCTATTTCAATTTGCCCCAGAAATGCCTCGTTACAAGGTCCCCAGCTCAAGTAAACAAACAGCGATGAAATTAATAATAGCAGAATTGATAGTTTTAATTTCATTTTTATTTAAGTGTATTTACTTGTCCCCAGGTAATACCAATATCATTCTTCACCTGTACTCCCATTTTCTTTTTTGCGGTGAATCGTTTTGTATCAGGAACGGCGGTTGCACCTTTTGTTTTAACTGAATTTACAAGGAACATACTTTCTACATTAAATGATGCATGTTCATCGGGCTCAAACCAATGACTTTTTTCTAACTCAGCATTTATAGAATAGTGAATCTGTTTTGGATACCATAAATTATCCTGTTCTTGATATTCAATCGTAATAGAATAAGCGGGCTTTCCAATAGATAATCCGTAAACAGCAAGAATAGGTTTATAAAGAAACGGAAGATAGAAAACGCCGTTTTGCTCCACCTTAACAAAGGCATCTGTAGTAGCATCAATATAAATTTTACCACTACTTTTTACATTATCAACTTTACCCTTCGATTTAAAATCGATAACAATCAGTTCTCTGTTTTCAAAAGTTGTGCTCGGCGCAAATGAATATTCATAATCGTTGAACTGAGTGCTATCTAAAAATGAATTATCGTTTTTAGTAATATTAGAAGAGCGCAATACATTTTCTGGTCCACCAAAGTTGTCATAAATATCTGCCTTCTCTTCTTCAGATATGATAGAAGGTTCAGGCTTGACTTCATTTTTCTTCGCTCGTTTCTTTTCGTATTTTTTATTTCGCTTCTCTCGTTCTTCTTGCATGAAAGCTAGTTTTTGCACATCGTCTATTTTACGATATAAAAGTAACTGATGCTGATTCTTTACTGTATCTTGAAAATTGGGATAATAGCTTTTAAAAACAGATTCATTACAAGTTATATAATGATCATTCTCTTTAAAAATCTGACGAAAATAAGCTTGCGTTTCAAACGGGGCTTTCGGATAATTCTTCTTTACACTCTTTAAAGCTTCTTTGATATAAAACGTTGGCGGATTAGGACGAACAATAATTTCATTCAATTGAAAATCGTTTCGATTTAAAAAAATACTATCACTCGATTTAAGATCTTTCACACAAATTACTTTTCTGCTATAGCCTAAAAAGCTAAACTGAAGAGAGTCTTTTTCAAACTCATTGGAAATATTGATCTGATAGTAGCCAGATTCATTCGCGGCTGTACCTGTAAAACTATTTTTAAATGAAAGTGCTGCAAAAGGAATGGGCTCTTTCGTTACTGCATCAACGATAGTGCCCGATAGCATACGTGATTGCGCATTGCATGGATGAATCCATCCAAAAGAAATCAAACAAAAAAAGGAAATGATAATTAGTTTCACTGCCTAACAAAGATAAATTAATCTCATAAAAAAACCCCGAGTATGACCTCGGGGCTTTTTAAATATTGGTTAAAAGAAATTACTTAATCATCAAACGAGTGGTAAGTACATTTCCTTCAACATTAACTTTCACTAAATAAATTCCTGAATTTAATCCTGAAACTGGTAATGTAATTACATTCTTACCAGTAGACCCATTCAATTTTTGTCCGTAAACAACTTTACCTAATACGTCAGTCATTTCGATAGTATAGTTAGCTGATTTAGTTAAGCTAACTTCAACTTGAGAATAAACATCAGCAGGGTTCGGGAATAAGGTCATTGAGAAATTATCAGCTGTTAAAGTGTTTAATCCAGCAGCAACAAAATAAGGACTACGGAATACGTTTAATACATTTCCTGTAGTTGCATCTTGTAACATACCAATTGCACGCATCTTTGTTTCATCCCAAGCTGCAGGCAATATATAGTTGAATGTATAGTTGTAAGTAGTACTTGCGCTTACAGAAGCAGGTACAGAACCAGCTTGTCCGTCAAAACCACCTAAGATATCACGACCAACAAAGTTGTAGTGCATACTAGCAGCAGGAACAGGATTAGTTGATGTTTGCCAGTTATGACCAGCACCAACTAATGGAAGATTTTGAGAACTACTGCTGTAGTAGTTTGTTTGGTTATATGTTGAAGTAGTTCCAGTAACATCATCTTCTACTAAAACAGCATTCAAACGGAAATCACCTGTTAAGTTAGCAGCAAATGTAGAAGATACATTTACATCTACCTGACGAGTTGCAGCATTGTAGGTAGCAGTTACTCCAACATCAGCCGGACTAACATCAGTGATACGTGCTAAATAAGTTGTTTCGAAATCTGTTGGATCAACATCATTTGACTTACGATCTACACATCCGCTAGGATATCCGCCAATTAACTGAGCGATTCCTGCATCATAAGCAGTGTTTGTCATAGGATCTGCATCATGAACAGCAACAACGATTGCAGTTCCAGGATGAACAGTATCAATTTGCTCTGTGTAAACAGCACCACGAGGGCACCATCCGCACCATGTACCTGTAGCTTCTTCAATCAATACTCTTTTTTCTGGTAAGTATGATAAACCAGTTACCATTGTATTTAAAGTATCATCTGAACGATCAGCATCGTTTGGAAGATCAACCCATACTTTTGTTGGGTAAGGATTAGCAGCCGTAACGTTAATAGGAGTGTTATGCGTAAATCCGTAAACGTTACCAGAAGTTAAATTAATATTTGATAAAGTAGTAGTATAAACTGTTCCGTTTACTTCATACTTCACATCAACATTGTTGATAGTGTTTGCTCCTAAGTTTTGAATTTCTCCTGTAACAGTAGAAGTTCCTGGCACTAATACATAAGGATCAGCAGAAACTGAACTTAATTTCGCTTGATCAGCCGCTTGAGTACCATAAATGAATTGATAATAACTATTATCAGCAGGAGTTGGATCGCTACCAGCTAAAGAAGCCAACGCAGGAGAACCAGCAACCATAAATGCAGTTGTAGAGTTAAGTTGTAATCCGGCAGAAACATTTACCGCTCCAGCATGACGTTGGTCAACAATGTAAATATTGTTTGTTCCTTCTTCAAGTACAATTGACCAGTATGTCCAGATAGTAGATGACGCTACTGATGTATAAGAAGAGAATAAAACCCATGTTTGTTGACTTCCAGCAACACCGAACGTTTGTGTTACAATACTGTCGTTTGTTCCTGAACCTTTAATTCCAAGAATACAAACTGAATTGTCTGGAATGTTAGCACTTGGTAATGCAACAGCAGTAGCAGGAGGAACCGCAGTAACTCCAGTAGAAAAAGTTAATACACCACTTGTTGAAACTTTGAACTGCGTATAGCCAACACCGTTAAATTGGAAGGTAAAAGGCAATGTTACAATCGAAGACCATTTTGGTGTAGCAGAGCTTCCCGAAATAGTTGTCCAAGCGGTTGACAATCCACCTCCAACTGGATATTCGTTATCCACGTTTAATCCGCCAGGGTTCGTGCCTGCGTTCGGATAAGGTAGGTAATAATACTGTGCGTTAGCCACACTTAGTGACATTACAAACGCAACAATAAATGCGTAAAGGTTTTTCATTTTAAATAGATTATTGATTTTTAGATACTGACTTCAAATTTAAGAATATTTGACAATGATACAAAAACCAATATCAAATTTTATCCAACCGTAAATGGCTTAAAATCAGTTGTTAAGCTTAATTCAGATTCATGCCAATTTGAAAAACAACCGAAAGGTCGTCCCTTTGTTTTCCTGCGACTCAAATTGGATATCGCCCTGCATGCCTAACATCATATTTTTTACGATGGCCAGGCCTAATCCAGTACCACTCGATTTTGTTGTAAAATAAGGCACAAAGATTTTTTCTTTTAACTCGTCAGGAATCCCTTTGCCATTGTCTTTAATGGATACCACCAAATAATTATTCTCCGATTTAGCTTCAATGGTGATTATTCCGTTTACTGCACCCTCTAAAGATTGTTGGGCGTTGCGAAACAAATTATTTAATATCCGAATGATTTGATTTTTGTCACCTAAAACACTAGGTAAAAAGGAGTCCATTTTATTTTCGAAGGTGATATTTTCCGAATGGCGAAATAAGATAATGGTGTTTTTAATGAGGTCACGGATATTAATCTCTTCATACTCCGCTTGTGGCATTTTTGCAAAATCACTAAATGCCGATGCAATATTGGAAAGGTTGTCGATTTGTTCAATCAACCCAGAAGATATTTTTTTGATGACTTCCTCCCTGTTTTCCTGATCAGCGTCTATTACTCGAAGCATGTGTTGAATACCAAGCTTCATTGGCGTAAGAGGATTTTTAATCTCATGAGCCACTTGCTTTGCCATCTCTCTCCATGCCGATTCCCGCTCTGATTTAGCAAGATCTTCCGCACTTTTTTGCAAAGCCATCAGCATTCGATTGTATTCATTAACAAGTGCCCCAATTTCATCTTTCTTGTTCCAGCTGATTAAATTGTTTTTTGCATTTAGTCGTGTTTTTTTAAAAGATTCCTGAATGAATTTTAATGGTGCCGTTATTTTATTGGAAATAAATACCGCAATTAAAATGGATATGGTAAATAAAAACACATATAGATTAATCAACGCAATCAAGAATTTACTAATCTCCGCCTTTACCTGTTTTTCCGTGAAAAAATTATTAATGTTTAAGTAGGCACATTGTTCTCCTTTTCGATTATAAACAGGGCGATATGAGGAGCGGTAATTTAATTTTCCAATATTTTCTTTTTGATAAAAACTGGAAAACTTTAAATTTTTCAAATTAAAAAAGGCGGTCTTGTTCATCATCGGACCTATCAAGGCCTGATCAAATATTCGAGGTTGTGTAGAGAAAATCAAATATCCTTTTAAATTGTAAATGGAAAAATCGGTGTGTATAGTTTTATTTAGTTTATTTAATTCACTTTTTTCTTGAGTTGTTAAATCATCAATTACAGATGCATCCTCAAACGTGTTTTCTAAATAAACAGTTAAATCTTTGATCGTCTGTTGCGATTTTAAAACTTCACTTTCATTGTTATTGCTGATAATGTAAATAATAGTGGTAACACCTGAAATTATCAACGTGAAAATCACAAAACTTACTACCGTAAATTTAATTCGATTATTATAACTAGCAGCAATTGCAAAATCATTGTGATAGAAATGATATATCACATAGCCAATTAAATACACCAAACTGAAAAAGGCAAATAAATAACTAAACAAAGTGATAATTTCTAAAAAAGATTTTTTTCTGCGACTAATAATAGAAAGTCCATTTTTATCTTTTAAGATAACATGAAAATAACCGTTATTAAAAAAAGCATCCGACTTTTTAATGTCCTCTTCATATGGAACAGAAGTAATAAAATAATTAAACGATCCTGACTGATAAAGTAATTTACCATTTTCATAACGAGCAAAGCTGTAATCTGTAGTATGCTCCGCGGTCATCACTTTGTTACTTAATAATAACTCCGGAAAGCCATCACCGTTATCTGATCGCTTATTCGAAAATTCGATTACTACGTTAGCAACTGAGGAATTGTAGGCTATTGGAATAACGCCATACTGTTTTATTTTTTCTAATTTCCCAGAGTAATTGATAAGTCCTGATGGCTGATAGGTGGACTCATCAACTATTTCATTCAACGACTCATCGGAAGTATTATTTAAACAGATTCCTTTTTTATCTAAATAATATAATGATACATCATAGCTCGAAAAATAATCACTAAAATATTTTGTGATTAAATATTTGGTCACCTCTTCATAGTTGGAAGTGCTTGTCAATAGTTGATTAATACGAATGCTATCAGCATGTATTTTATTTCTTGCTTCATCAAAAAGGTAATCGGCAATTATATCTTTTCTCGACTGAATTTTATTGGCAAACGATCTTTGTCTTTCAGATTCTTTTATCTGGTTGAAGGTGTAAATCTGAAATGTAGCATAAACAGAAAATCCTAAAACAATAAAAATAATACTTTCTTGTTTAAAACCCTTGCTAAAAAAGACTCGAATGTAAATGATAAACAAAAGCAAAATAAACGCTAATCCAAAAGAGTAATAAGTATAGGCATCAGAAAAATTAAAACCAATGGACAACTGTGTAAATATTCCAAAAATTAAAGCGATTGTTGTAAAGTAAATAAGGGTTGACGATAAAGAAATTGCAAGTCTTTTAATAAAATATGTTGTACCGATAGTTATAAAATAAAAGCCCGACAATACAATTCCAATTACAATAAATCCAATTAAACTATAAAGGTCTAAATCGAAAACATTATTGGTATTAAATGATATTTGGGAATTCAGGATAAGTCCGTTTAATAAATAATTAATCACATACGAATAAACAAAGCATATAAAAATCAAAACAGCAAATAAAATCCTTGAATAAAGAGTGGAGGCGGTTATATTTTTAATTGTTTTTTCCGAGGTTATAAATGCATAAATAAACACCATCAGCGACAAAAGGCAGAGCACTCCAAATAATAAGTCGAGGGGAGAATTTAATAGGACAGAACTCGCATAAAATTTCGGACTAAAATATTCGGTAATGTAAAATGAAAGCGGTTTTGATTTAATCAGCATCCAATAGCGGATAGCGAATAATACTACCACCGGAATAATTCCTGCCAGTCCTTTTTTGTTTCCTAATACAAAGGTTAAATCAATCAGGGCAATATTAATGAGCAAATAACTAAATAGGTAAAGAATAAATACTACGATGGAGGTTTTGTGTGCTTCGTCATTATCCTTTGCTGAAATATAAAATAATGGAGAGCCTTCGTAGTTAATCTCGATAAAAGCTTCTTTTTCTGTCAATGAAAAATTTCGGTGATTGCAAACTTCTAAATTCGAGTTGGAGAAGATTTTCCTCAAGCAACAATTGATATGTTAAAAGGTAAGGGCATCAACACTGAAGGACTTCAAATTAAGCAAGGAGAAAAAACATTTTTCTGGTCAGGGAAATATCATGCAGATATGAATACGCGTGATACCATGGATACGCAATTGAACGTACTAAGCAACTTCGATCCTGTCATTCCTGAATCTTATCAGGATTGTGAATACTTGATGTTAGGTAATTTAATGCCTGCCCTACAGCAGAAAGTTATCAAAGGATTAAAGAATCGTCCGAAGTTAATTGTGATGGACACCATGAATTTTTGGATGGAAGTGGCATTACCTGATTTGTTAGAAACAATGAAGCTAGTAGATGTGCTTACCATCAACGATGAAGAAGCACGATTATTAACTGGTGAATATTCCTTAGTAAAAGCCGCTCGCAAAATTTTAACGATGGGTCCTAAATACTTAATCATTAAAAAGGGAGAGCACGGCGCATTGTTATTCCATGAGAAAGAAGTATTCTTCGCACCGGCATTACCGTTA
>JBJTMY010000127.1:0-3883 GCA_046073825.1 Bacteroidota bacterium | reverse complement strand
AGTATATAACGTATCAATTTCCAACGTTTGCATGAAAAAACGAATCGACATTTCAGTTAAAATGAATGTGCGAAATTACAAACAGGAATTTTTATATTGCATCAATAAACGTTTGTAATCATTTATAATCGCTTACCATATTCCACAAAAAAAGGGAGACACAACTCCCTTTTAATCACATACCCTATTCAGAAATTATTTTTTGTTTTTTATACAACGAACAGAGAATCCAATATTTTTTGAAACCTTAAATCGATCGATATTCCCATTGAAATAACTCAACAATCGACCATAAGCCTCTGCATTGGAAGAAGCTGTTGCAGTCCACCAATAACCATAAGCGCCTACATCGTTGCATTTCCCATCCATCCCTTTATTCCCACCCGAGAACCCTAAAAAATTAGCAGTACCAGTAGCACCCGTATTTGGACTTGCCCAATGCGTAATGCCAATTTCTTTCAACTGTCCACCGGCCACTTCACTTTGTACACGTTTTTGTTCTGTAGTATCAGCATATTCATCAAGGTATTTGACCATCTGATTCCATTCAGTATCTTTTGGAACATGCCAGCCTGTTGGGCATAATCCAGCAGGATTTGCGATAGCATACCAATTGTATAGTAACCCAAATGCATTCTCTTTTATGCTATCGTTATTATAAACCGCACAGGCACCCGTTTTATTCAAAGCCCACTGGTTATTACTTAAGTTTTTAGCGATAGGTTTTCCATTTCTATATTTATGCGTACGCAAATTTTCTTGAAGCCACACTTGTTTCCCAATTACTACAATATGATAAATATTCCCCTCTATATCTTTTACGATGTTTGATTTTGTTTCTACACTAGCCGCAGTTTTTAATTCTTGCGCAAAGCAAATTTGAAAACTAAAAACTATGAGTAAGATTAAAGTTGTTTTAAATGAATTAGTCATATTTTATTTAATTCTAACGTGTAAATTAAATTTTATTTTTTAGTTATTCAAAATTTAATGCAAAATTAAAATCCAGCCACAAATTTCATATCACGTTGTAACCAATTTTGCATAGGGTATTTTGCATTTTTATTTATCGTGTGAATTGCATAAGCATGGCGGGATTTACCACTTGTATTTGGCTTGCTGTAATGAGGTAAATGTCCATCTAAAACGATACAAGTTCCTTTCTTAACTTCTAAAGGAATCATATCCGACAAATCATATGGCAAATCATCAAATATTTCCATTTCAGTTCCACCTTCTTCCTTTCGCTTAAACCAAGATCTCAATGATGTTCTATGTCCTCCTGGTTTAGCCCACATACATCCATTTTCAATGGTAGCATCTTCTAATGCAAACCAAAACCCGATGCAAGAAGCGGGCTCAGTATATAAGAAAGTAGCATCTTGATGAACATCTACCACCCCACCTATTTTAGCATGCTTGAAAATATACATGCTTTGAATGATTAACCATTCTTTTAAATCTAAATCAGCAGCTAATTGCTTTAATTGAGGTGACCTTGAAAATTTATTAAATACTGGATCTAAATCATGTATCGCATGACCAATTTTATTTAATGAATGAAATACATCATTTTTTAATTCACCATTCTGATCAAATGCGTCTTTCTCAAAGAAGAATGAAATATTACCTCCTGAATTTAAAAAATAATCATCACTTGTTTTTGTTTGCTCTGATGTTTGAAAGATAGATGCATGACCTCTGTAATCAAACTCCCTCGACAATTTTTCTGCCTGCGCCATTAATTCATCACATGCTTCCACTGAATTAAAATCAGGAAGGATTAAATATCCATCCTCTAAAAATTTCTCCTTTAATGTCATTATTGAACGCTTACTTTTTGTATAGAAACTCCTTTTTCTGTTCTCACCTTCACAAAGTACATTTGTTTCGCAATATTAGTAAGGTTAATTTGCGTTTGATAGGTAAATGATGAATTCGTATCGGTAGCGGAATAAATTTCCTTTCCGTGGATGTCCATCACCGTTATAATAACCTTGCCAATAGCATCATCCACTTTAACAGCAAACGAACCATTGTTCGGATTTGGAATAACAGAAATATTAATCGACTTACTCACTTCATCTACTCCGGTCACCTGGAATATTCGTTTAGTAGCAATATCATCTGCAGCATTTGCATCTCCTGTTTTAGTCACAAGGGCATGAATGGTATAATCATTTACAACAGACATATCTACTGTTTGACTAAAGGTATATTCCAAACTATCACCTGCTAAAATGGTAGAATTAACGGTATCGGTAACGATCAAATTCCCATTGACAAAACAACTTACTTCTGGTTGAATTAAATCAATTGAACCAGAATTTTTAATCATCACCTTCACTACTTCATTAGCCGATAATTGAGGTGCAAAAGAAGGCGCTGTAATTCTTGTTGCAGTAGCATTAATATAATCAGAGAAATTTTGTGCTGAGTCGCTACTTTCTACAACATAGGCATGAATACGAAAATACGGCTCAGTATGACTACCTCCATTATATCCTGTGTTTAAGGCATTCGTATAAGTCTGAAGTGAATAACCAATAGAAGAAGTTGATCCTGGGGTAATGCTACCCGTTAGATTATTCTCAATAGGCGTTACACCTTGCCCAGGGCACCATCCAGCTCTTGAAAGCGTCCATGTTCCGCTTTGATTTGCACAAGAATTGGCGCCACAGTTATTCTTCCATACATTATGACTGAAAGCAGTGCTTCCATTTATTTTAACACTATGTGTTGCATTATAAAACTCTGCTGCATTGCTAGTGTTCCCTTGTCCGTGACCAGTAATGGTCATTCTTAAATTGGAAGTTTTAGTTTTCGCTTCGAAAGGAATATTAAAATTCGGTAAGGTATAAGGAATGGTTGGATCACCATAGATATGATAATCGGTATTCCACAATGGAGTAATTTTTTGGAATGGATACGGGTTGGTTCCTGCAATAAATTCAAAAGTAACTTTTAACAACCATCCTGATGCCCCCCATACTTGAATAAATGATTGTAATTTTTGCTTTCCAACTAATAATGTTTTAAAGTCAGTCACATCAATATCCCAAGGGCCACAAGCCATTCCATAAGGAGTAACGAAACGACCTAATTCATATTCCTGTCCGTTTTTATAGATAGAAACTTTACCTGCCTGATCCCATGGGTCACAACCTGTTGTTGGACAAGCCACAGAAACGTGCATGATAACTTGACTCCATTGCTCAGGTCCTTCTGGAAAAATCACATCTGCAAATCGCGTTTGACCGTTAGCCGCGAAATCATGCTGCACATTATTAAATGCAACAATTGTATTGCTAGTTCCTGGCTTTGTTAAAGAAATAAATGATGAATCATTTCTATAATCATTATCATTTGCTAATTGTGTGCGAGCAGAAATGGTTGAAGTAGTCAAAGAAGACATATCTTCTACTTTATTGAATAACGCAGTATAAACTTGATTTGGTTGGAGGGTTGTAAAAATCGTATCATTCACCGATGTGCCATTATTCACGCGATAAGAAACAGGAATATTAGAAACAGAATTAAACCCTGTGTTTTTCACTTTCACTTTCACGCGAGATGCTCCAGTGAAAGCAGTCAAGTTGTTTGGTGCATCAAGACCTAATACAGTTACATCATTTTGAATTAACTCATAACCACTCACCCATGCATTTGCTAAAACAAAATTTGTAAGGGTTCCTGAGTTTGCATTTGCTGTTTGATCATTTATAACGGCATTGCCTAACCCCTCATCTAATTTATAATAAGCAACTAATCCTGGTTCATTACCAGTATAGTTAGTTGTCATGTTCGATTGAATATCTGTCGCTGACTTTGCAATATTCCAGATACGTACTTCGTCGATAGTTCCAGCAAAAGTTCTTCCGCT
>JBJTMY010000126.1:0-9295 GCA_046073825.1 Bacteroidota bacterium | reverse complement strand
TCGTGAAATAAGTTTTGCATGGTCACCATTTTCGTGTAGTCGCTAAATAAGGTTAAACAGTAATCGGCACATGATTCAGCACTTGCATTTCCTAATGGAGAAATAGAGTCCGCATAATTGTAAAATCCGTCAAATCCTTTTACCCCTTGGCCCGCTGTTGTTTTAGTTGGCGATTGAGAAATGGTATTAATACGAACCTTCTTAGCTTTTCCGTAGTGATAACCGAAGCTACGTGTGATGCTTTCTAAAAGTGATTTAGCATCTGCCATATCACCATAATCTGGGAATACACGTTGAGCAGCGATGTAAGATAAAGCAACTACACTACCCCATTCAGAAATCGCATCTAAACGAAGCGCAGTTTGAAGTGTTTTGTGTAACGACATGGCTGAGATATCAACTGTTTTATGATAATAATCGTAGTCTAATTCAGTGTATGCTTTTCCTTTACGAACGTTTGGCGACATTCCAATTGAGTGTAAAACAAAATCAATTTTACCACCTAAGATTTCTTGTGACTTAATAAATAAATTTTCTAAATCTTCGATGCTGGTTGCATCTGCTCCAATTACCTGAGCGTTACATTTTGTAGCCAGTTCGTTGATTGCTCCCATTCTCAAAGCAACTGGTGCATTGGTTAAGGTAAATGTTGCGCCTTCTTCATGACAGCGTTCAGCAACTTTCCAGGCAATTGAATTTGGATCTAATGCGCCGAAAATAATTCCTCTTTTTCCTTTTAATAGGTTAGTAGCCATAGTATCTATTTTATGGGTCAAAAGTAGTTTAAATATTTTAAAATTTAGTTGGCGATTAGGGCTTTTGCATTATTGATAGCGGCTTCTGTCAGTTGCTCGCCTGAAAGCATTCTCGCTATTTCATGAATTCTTTCACTGTTATTCAATAACTTGAGCGATGTATGTGTTTTGTCCTTTCCTTCTGTTTTGAAAACAAAGTAATGGTGATGTCCCTTGCCAGCCATCTGTGGTAGATGTGTTATGGCAATTACTTGGTGGTTTTCAGACATCCTCTTTACAATGCTTCCAACCTTCGCTGCTGTCTCACCAGAAATTCCGGTATCAATTTCATCAAATATAACCGTTGGCATATCCGATAATTCGGCCATCATCGCTTTTATGCAAAGCATCAAACGTGAAAGCTCACCACCGGATGCCACTTTGCTAATTTCCTTATGTGCTCCACCTTTATTAGCAGTGAATAAGAATTTAATCTGATTACCGCCATCACTCGTAAATTCTTCAGAGGTTAAATCGATACAATCAATTTTAATGGAAGCAGCAGGCATTGCTACCTCTACCAACATTTTATTGATTTCATTCTCAATTTTCGGAATAGCTTTTTTTCTATTGGCACTTAATATATCGGCACTCGCAACTAATTCCTTATTTAAGAGAATTATGTTTTTCTCTAACGCTTCAATTCTATCTTGTAATGAGCCGATGCTTGTAACTTTTTCTGCAAGATTAGCCTCAATATCCATCAACTCATTAATGGAAGATACTCGATGCTTTTGCTGTAATCGATAAATTAAATTTAATCGCTCAGTAATGATTTGCAATTGCTGACTATCAGCGTTGATATCATTCGCAGCATCTTCTAGTTCATCTGCAATATCTTTTAATTCGACACAACTGCTGTTTAAACGGTTATAGAATTCCTGATATCGAGTATCAAATTTTATGAGTGATTGTAATTGAGTAGCACAAGCTTTTAAATTCGAAAGCAAGGTTGTTTCACCACCGTTAATAATCTGATAAGCACCAAATAATTTCTCTTTTATCTCTTCTGCATTTTCTAGTTTTTCAAGGTCTTGCTCAAGCTGTGATTGCTCTTCCGGATTATTTAAAAGGGCCTCCCCTAATTCCGTTAATTGAAAGTTGAAATAATCCAAGTCAGCTTTTCCTTTTGCTTCTTCTGCTTTAAGCGTTTCAAGTTGCTGTTTATCTGATTTGATTTTTGAAAAGATGGATTTATAATTAATCAGTTGTTTATGATTTTTTGCATATGCATCTACTAGTTGTAATTGAAAAGAACCTGAATTTAACAGCATGGTTTCGTGCTGTGAATGAATATCGACTAATTGCTGTGATAGTTCTTTTAATATAGTTAAGTTAACGGGAGAATCATTAATGAAAGCTCTTGATTTTCCCTCAGGAGTAATCTCTCTTCTTATATGTGTTTCGCTTTCAAAGTCTAAGTCATTTCTTGTGAAAAAATCAGCATACGACTCTTTCGAAAGTTGAAAAGTTCCTTCAATTATACATTTTGATTTTTTATGTAATAATGTTCCTGAATCTGCTCGTTGACCAAGAATTAATTCCAAAGCTCCCAACAAGATCGATTTACCTGCACCAGTTTCACCAGTAATCACTGACATTCCCTTATCAAACGAAATATCTAGCTCATCAATAAGAATATAATTTTTTACGAATAAACGTTTAAGCATAGCAACAGTTCGTAAGTATAATTAATTACCACCCGTTTGTATTTTATTATATTTAGAAGAGTTGGAGGGGTCAATCTCTGATAAGATTAATACCATATTGGATTTAATATCTGCTGCAGCCCCCGAAAAAATATTTACTACTTCATCCGATTTAGCATCGAACAGTGTTTTCATAAATACGGACTGAGGTTTATCGTTGTGGACTTTACGAATGTTCTCAATGGCATCCGCGCAAACACGAATTGATTCGTCTCTGGTTTTTGTCATTGTATCCAAACCTTTTCGGTGGAAGTCATAATAAAGTGCTCTAATTGGCTTATAAATAGGATTATTTATATTTTCACTTAGCCAGTAGCGGTTGCGGGTAGCCTCAAAAGCTTTCCAGCCGGGTTCCGCTGCATTGGTACTATTTGCAACAATTGATTGTGCTTTGGCAAAAAATTCACCACCTCCATATTTAGAGTAGGAATCATAATCAAATCCTAAAATAATATTTGCATAAAATGCTAAAATTGAAACGAGGTTACTGTTTCTCCCCGACTCTCCTGCATAATCGAGTGTTTGAAATTCAACATAACGGAATTTTAAATCGTCGTCTTTATAGTTTAATATTGGTGAGTTATACGATGTTCCAAAAACTGGGCGACGTGCAGATACTTGAATAGTGCCTTTAAATTCATCGGTAGATACACGCTCGGTAATTTCAATCTGAATAGAGCATTCAATTTTTTCTTCCGCCTTAAATTTATCATTTGTCCAACGAGTGTTGTTCATGAATTCATAAATGGACGTTTGAAGTGTAGTATATATTTTTTTATCCGAGCTCTGAATTCTAGGTGTTAATACATTTACCTGGCAATTTAATTCCTGTGCAAAAATATCTGTGGAGGATAAAATCAGTAAGATTAGAAAGAGTGATTTACGCATGTACTAACGCATTTATTTTTTTTACAATGTCTTTGGCTAATGAGGTTTTTAAATTTAACGGAAGTTCTTGAATTTCAGTATCCGTAATCAAAGTGATTTTATTGGTATCTGTACCGAACCCCGCTCCTTCATCATTTAGCGAATTTAAGATAATTAAATCTAAATTCTTCGCTTTTAATTTTTTCTTTGCATTAAGCAGTTCATCATTAGTTTCAAGTGCAAATCCCACTAAAAATTGTGATGATTGTTTGATTTCACCTAACGAGGCCGCAATATCTTTTGTTTTAGTTAATGTAAGTTGAAATTGAGCTTCCGTTTTTTTGATTTTTGTAGTAGAGGTCATTTCAGGAGTATAGTCCGCCACGGCTGCTGCAAGCACAGCCCCCACTGAATCTTTAAATTGTACCATTGCTTGTTCATACATTTCAGCCGCACTATTAACATGTATGACGGAAATACCTCTTGGTATATCCATGTTAACAGGCCCCAATATTAAAACTACATTGGCACCATTGTTCAGTAATTCTTTGGCGATAGCGACTCCCATTTTACCTGTAGAATGGTTGGTAATATACCTAACAGGATCTATCGCTTCACGGGTAGGACCTGCAGTTACAATAATCTTCTTACCTTTTAAAGGTAATTCGCCATATAAAAAGCCTACTACTTCATTTACAATTTCCGAAGGTTCTACTAAACGACCTTCACCAATTAATCCGCTAGCAAGTTCGCCAGATGCTGGACCAAGAATCTGATGTCCTCTAGATTTTAAACTTTGAATATTTTCTTGCGTGGAAGTATGCAGATACATGTCGTGATCCATTGCTGGCGCTAACATTACGGGGCATCTTGCAGATAGATAAACCGCATCTAGTAAAGATTCGCAAATTCCTTTGGCAATGTGAGCGATGGTGTTTGCCGAAGCGGGCGCAATTAACAAAAGGTCGGCCCATAATCCCATTTCCACATGATTATTCCAGGTTTCTTCTTCCGAAACCATCGTGTAGAAAACAGGGTTTTTAGATAAAGTAGAAAGTGTTAACGGACGTATAAACTCAGTTGACGATGGCGTCATTACTACACGCACATTTGCACCTTCTTTTACCAACAAACGACAGAGGTCTGCGGCTTTATATGCTGAAATGCTGCCGGTAATCCCGAGCAGGATATTTTTACCGGATAGCCGCATAGAAAATTATTCTTGTTCTCTTGTTGGATTTCTATGATAGATTTTTCCATCTAAAAACTCTTGAATAGCTACCAAAGTAGGTTTTGGTAAACGCTCATAGTGTTTAGAAATTTCAATTTGTTCACGGTTTTCGAAAATCTCTTCTAAGTTATCTGTTGCTGAAGCAAATTCAGATAATTTATCTGTCAATTCTTCCTTCATCTCCGCTGCAATATGATTTGAACGACGAGACAAAACAACGATTGATTCGTAAATGTTTCCTGTCTTTTCTTCAAAATTCAACAGGTCGCGAGTTACAGTAGTGTTGGTAGAAGATTTATAGTTTGCCATGTTTGGAATGAATTATTGATAGTTTATTAAGAGTGTTTTACTTGATTTTCTAATTTCTTTATTTCAGTTTTAGAATCATCAAATATTTTTTCTGCGTCGCGAAGATACCGACTTTGTGGGAAATTATCTACTAATTTGTAATAGATATCCAAAGTATTTTTAAAACGCTCTTCTTTTTTTGCTTCCACGCTTTTAGAAGCGTAAATAAATTGAGCTTTTAGCATTGTAAAAAGAGCCAATTCTTTGTATTCAGTTCCCGGATAAGCTGTAAGGAGGTTATCAAATGCAACCACAGAAGCTTTGTATTCTTCCATGTCGAACCATAGCTTTGCAATGTCAAATGCTTTGTCCTCCAGTTTTTTACGAAGTTCGTCGATGCGATTATTTGCTTCAGTGACCTTCTCTCCTTTGGGATAACGATTAATAAATAATTGAAATTTTTCGATGGCCTCTAACGTCGAAGTCTGGTCTAAACTAGAAATAGGACTATCTAAATAGTAGCAGTAGGCATACATGTACTGCGCTTCTTCAGCATGTTTACTGTTCGGGAAAGTTTGAACAAAATTGTTGAAATAATAGGCCGCTGTTTGGTAATCATCAACATAAAAAGTGCAATACGCATAGTAATAATAGGAATCTTCTGCCTTAGAAGTGCCTCTATAAACAGCAATCAATTCTTCAAATAATTGAAGGGCATGGTAATAGTCCTTTTTTTCGTAATACTTTACTGCTCCTTGGTATTTAGCCTCCATATCAGGATTCTTTGTAAGTCGTTGAAACTTACTGCAAGAAGCCATTACAAACACTAACAATAGGAAGACAAAACCTTTCTTCATTTTATAAGAATATTGGCAAAAATAATTAATTAGCGCATTAAATAAAGCTGATTAAACAAGAACTTGTTAAAAATATTATAATTGTTCAGCAATTAAATTTAATTTTGTGGTCACCTTTGAGGAATCAAAATCTCGAATTAAAACAAAATTTAAAAATACAATGATTGATTTATTTGAAAAGATTAAGCAAAACCGTGGTCCATTAGGAATGCATGCGAAAGATGCTCATGGCTATTTTACATTTCCAAAGTTAGAAGGAGATATTTCTAATAAAATGATTTTCCGAGGCAAAGAGCGATTAGTTTGGAGTTTGAACAATTACTTAGGTTTAGCTAATCATCCTGAAGTGCGCAAGGCAGATGAAGAAGGTGCTCGTATGTATGGGTTTGCTTTGCCTATGGGAGCACGCATGATGTCTGGAAATTCAAATCCTCATGAGAAATTAGAGGCTGAACTATCTAGCTTTATGAGTAAGGAAGATACAATTTTGTTGAACTTTGGGTATCAAGGAATGGTGAGTGCGATTGATGCATTAGTTGATCGTCACGATGTGATTGTATATGATTCAGAAGCGCACGCTTGTATCATCGATGGATTACGTCTTCACATGGGTAAACGCTTCGTGTATCCTCACAACGATATTGCTAATCTTGAAAAGCTATTGCAAAGAGCAACGAAACTAGTTGAAAATACTAACGGTGCAATTTTAGTAATCACTGAAGGTGTTTTTGGAATGTCTGGTGATCAAGGTAAATTAAAAGAAATTGTTGAGTTAAAGCAGAAGTTTAATTTCCGTTTGTTCGTAGATGATGCACACGGATTTGGAACAATGGGAAAAACGGGTGCAGGAACTGCAGAACATCAAGGTGTGCAAGATGGTGTAGATATTTATTTTGGAACGTTCGCAAAGTCGATGGCTTTAATCGGCGCCTTTATCAGCAGCGAGGAACAAGTTGTTGAATACTTGCGTTACAATATGCGTTCACAGATTTTTGCAAAGTCGTTACCAATGCCACTCGTAATTGGAGCGTTGAAGCGCCTTGAGTTGTTAAGAACCCAACCTGAATTGAAAAATAAATTATGGGAGATTACCAATGCTCTTCAATCAGGATTGAAGGCGGAAGGATTTGAATTAGGGAATACCGATTCTCCTGTTACCCCGGTTTATCTCAATGGAACGATTCCGGAAGCAACAAACCTTATTTTAGATTTACGTGAAAACTACGACATTTTCTGTTCGATGGTGGTTTATCCAGTAGTACCAAAAGGAGTTATTATGTTACGCTTGATTCCAACCGCAGTTCATACACTTGAAGATGTAAATTACACTATTAATGCATTTAAGGATATAAAGAAAAACCTTCAAGCCGGTAAGTATAACGTAGATAAAATCGTTACTTCTATCTCGTAGTTTGTTATTAAAAAGTTTATTTAAAGCCTCTGTTTATACGGAGGCTTTTTCATTGATAGCAATTAGTTCTACATCGTAAATTACCGAGCCAGGTCCTTTTAATTTATTCGTGCCTGGTAATCCTTTTCTATTCTTCGTGTCAACAATAATACGATAAACACCTCCAATGCGTAAGTTGGCAGTTGCTATGTTCCATATTGTTGGGACTTCTGGCGCTCCTAATACGTATTGAAAGTCTTTTCCTATTTGCGCTGTCGACTCAAAAATTTGTCCTGTTATTTGTTTCGCAGTAAATCGAATTCTAACAGTGTCACCTGCCGAGGGGAAATTACCTTCTCCTTCCTTTAAAATCAAGAAATAAAATCCTGGTTGAACAGCTGTGCCTGGCAGACTATTTTGATTTAAATAATTTTCAATTTCTAACTTATCTTGTTGAATGTATCCATTCATTTCCTGAGTAGCTAACTTTTCAAATTCGTCTTTGGTTTTTACTTCTAACAAGCGAACTTCAATGCGCACCTTTTCACCTGATTTAATAAACGTTGGCATTGCTTGCTTGAAAATATATTTGAAAACAGAATCTGAAGGAATTAAAAAACTTGCAGAATCTCCTTCCGTCATTAGTGCAAAACCTTCTTCAAGACCTCCTTTGAATGCCGGTTGAAATAATTCGGTAATGTATTTTTCTCCATTAGCAAAGGTAGAATCAGATTGACTGATAAACTTAATGTTCATCCTTAAAATATCTGTCAATTTGGGCTTGCGACCTTTCTTAGATTCGATGATTTTATATTCTAATCCACTTTCTGTTTTTTCGTAACCGTTTTTATTACAGGCACTCATCACAGCTAAAAATGCGATGAACAAAACAACAGAAAATTGAAATTTAAAATGTTTACTAATCATGGTTGGTTATTTTTTGTCTTTTAATAATTCAATGGTATAAACTAAACTTTCTCCTCCTCCTATTTTATCGCCATCTCCACTTAATCCATACGCTAAATAAGATGGAATAATAATTTTTGCTTTTGATCCTCGGGGAATTTCTTGGAGTACTTCTTGAAGACCAGTAGGTTCATCACTCTGACCAATTTTTAATTGTAAAACGCCAGAACTATCGCTAGAATAACAATACGTTCCATCCAGTAAGTTTAATTTGTATTTTAGAGATACTTCGTCGAGTGTTTTGGGTTTTTCTCCATTGCCCGTCACTTCAATTTTATAATGAATGCCCGTTTTAGTTTCATCCATTATCAATTGGTTTTTTAATAGGAAAGAATCTATTTTTTCTTGCTCCAACAATATCATTTTCTTATTGCGATCAATCAATGATTCTCTGTCTTTTGTTTGCACTTGCCCCCCCCCGTTATATATTACCTCCTTGTCTTTTTCACCAGTATTGTCTGTTCCACTGCACGAGGAAATAAGCAGATATATGGCCATTGAAAAAAGTAAAGGAGAGAGAGAGCGTTTATTCATGCCTTGAATTCTGAAGTAAATTTTTAAACTTAATTATGGTTTCTTCCAACGACAAATAAGATTTTCCTCCAGCTGCATTTTTATGCCCGCCACCTTCAAAATGTTTTTCAGCCAGATTTTTTACTGAGTAATCACCTTTCGAACGGAATGAAATTTTTATTATTCCGTCGCGTTCACTAAATAAAACGGCCATTTTAATTCCTTCTATACTTAAGCCATAATTAACGATTCCTTCCAAGTCGCCAGATTGGTGATTAAAGTTTTTCATGTCGGCGTTTGTGCAAGTAAAATAAACGGCTTTATTTTCTTTCAAAACAAACATCTGATTCAGTAATACATGACCTAAAAATCGAAGTCTATCTTCAGAAGATGTATCATAAACGGCTTCATGCACAAAGTCGTTACGCATACCTGTATTTAATAAAAGACCAATTACACGATGAGTTTCAGCAGTAACGCTACTAAAGCGAAAACTCCCTGTATCAGTCATGATACCGGCATATAAACAAGCAGCACTGTCCATCGTTATTAATGAAAGGCCATCCATAGCTTCAATAAAATGTACGATTAATTCACACGTAGATCCGACACTTGGAAAAGAAAAAGTAAAATCGCAAAAATCATGCTTGATCATCATCTGGATCCTAAAGATTTTTGCG
>JBJTMY010000125.1:0-2856 GCA_046073825.1 Bacteroidota bacterium | reverse complement strand
GTTCTGATACAAAAAATCAAATACTACCGGCAAGCGTATCCGCTACATCAGGATTTGTAAATGCAATCATTAATAGCGGAGAAATATTGAACAAAGGAATCGAAGTGCAATTAAAAACAATTCCAATTGAGAAGACAAATTTCAAATGGAATTTAGATATTAATCTCGCGCATAACAAAAACAAAGTCGTTTCATTAACGGAAGGATTAGAAGCCTACCAATTATTTTATCAATGGAATTTAACCATCGAGGCTCGTCCAGGACATGAGTATGGTGATATAGTAGGTTATGGAATTAAACGAGATGCTAACGGAAATAAATTAGTCGATGAAAATGGCATGTATATACGCGATGACAAACCAAAGGTATTGGGTAATTATAATCCGAAAATGACGGGTGGTGTCTATAACAACTTTACTTATAAGAATTTCTCGTTTGGTGTTTTAGTCGATTACCGCATCGGTGGCCAAATGTTTAGTGGAACGAATATGTACGCAAGTGGCTATTCTGGAAACTTAGCAAGTACGTTAGAAGGTCGTGATGCGTGGTATGCAAGTGAAGCAGCACGATTAGCTGCAGGTGTATCTCCCGAAGATTGGGTAGCAACTGGTGGTTATTTAGCAGATGGAGTAACTGCAGACGGAAAGCAAAATACCGTTTATGTAAATCCTGAATTGTACTGGGGGCAGTTCTCTGATTGGACCAATGAAATACATGAGCAGTTTATTTATGATGCAAGTTTTGTGAAGCTTCGTGAATTTACTTTTAACTATCGATTCAATAAATCGGTTACTGATAAATTACACATGAAAGGATTAAGTGTGGCATT
This sequence comes from Bacteroidota bacterium, assembly GCA_046073825.1. Lineage (GTDB taxonomy): Bacteria > Bacteroidota > Bacteroidia > AKYH767-A > OLB10 > CAINEC01. The sequence goes on along the minus strand of JBJTMY010000125.1, from coordinate 2,027 downwards.
AACGGGTCGTAATTTATGGTTGATATATAGCGGTGCTCCGAATATCGATCCTGAATCATCGTATACTAACGGTAACGGACAAGGGTACGAGATTTATTCATGGCCAACAAGAAGAAGTATTGGTTTTAATATTAAAGTGACTTTGTAATATGAAGAATATCCTGATAAATAAAATACTTGCGAGTTTACTTTTGATGATGCTCATCGTTCCTTTTTCTTGCAAGGAATCGATGGATGATTTAAATGTTAATCCGAATGCACCAACTAATTCCAATCCCGATTATTTATTTACTTTCTCAGTCGTAAAAGGAATGGGTAGTTATATTACCAATGCCAATTTGAACTATTGGACCATCATGAATTGGAATATGTACTTTGCAACTTTAGGTGGTGTTGATGCGGGCAAAGAATACGATAGCAACGATGGCAAAGATGCTTGGTGGAATGAAGTTTATGCACAAGGATTAATGAATGCCCGTGAAGTTCAAAACTTGACTAACGGAGATGCCTATCTGATCAATAAAAATGCAATTGCGAAAATTTGGGAATGCTATTTATTCTCGCAATTGACCGATGCATTTGGCGATATTCCTTATTCGCAAGCTTTAAATGGAAAAAACTTGAATCTATCTCCAGCTTACGATCGTCAGTCAACGATTTATAGTTCTTTACTCAGCGAATTAAAAAATGCTTCGGCTGCATTAGACGTTTCCAAACCAACGTTTGCTGGTAATAGTGATCCTATCTTTAAAGGTTCTGTCATAAAGTGGAAGCAGTTTGCCAATTCTTTGCGTTTACGTTTAGCGATGCGTATATCTAACGTAGCACCTGCTCAAACGCAACAAGTGCTGACAGAATTAACTGGACAATCCTTCATACTTTCTAACGCAGATAACGCCTATTTCCCATATAGCGGTGAAATAAGAAATCCATTGTTTGATTTAATCAACAGCGGACAAAGTGGTGGAAGAACCTATCCAAGTAAATTCTTAATCGACTTATTAAAAAATAGCAATGATCCTCGCATCAGCGTATTCGCACAGTACACAACGGAATCATTAATCATTGGTTTTCCAGACTATGATGGAGTGCCTAATTTAGTCCCATCTGGTTCATCTATCTGGAATAATTACAACAGCGATGGAAGCGATATCTCAAAAATTGGAACTTGGTTTTTACGTCAAGATGCTCCAGGAGTGTTGATGTCGGCAGCTGAAGTTCATTTCCTACTTGCAGAAGCTGCATTAAAAGGTTGGTGGTCCTTAGGAAGTCCACAGCAATATTATTTTGATGGTATAAGTTTAAGTATGAATTCTTACCCGAATAGTTCTATCACAAGTGCTCAGATAAACAATTACCTTAGCGCATGCGCACCCATTACATTGGAAGGAATTATAACACAGAAGTATATTTCTTATGCTTTTCAAAATGGGTTAGAGAGTTATGCTGAGTTTCGTCGTACGGGATATCCGGTTTTAACAGACTATTCCAATAATTCAATCAATTTAACTAATTTTCCAAACCGTTTAACATACCCTGCCAAAGAGGCAAGTTTGAACGGTAATAATTATAACCAAGCAATCATTCAACAAGGACCTAATGTGCCAGCCACGAAGGTTTGGTGGGATGTAAATTAATCAGCTATGAGATTTAAAAAATTACTCTTTACAATTTTATCGGCCTGCGCAATAACGAGCACTAAAGCGCAAACAACTGCAGGCAACAGTTTTTATATTGATTATCCTACATGGAATGCAGGAACAAAACCTCCTGTTTATTTTAACTGCGGAACGAATAACGTATTAAATACTGGAAACGAATTAACCATGGAGGTTTGGGTAAGAATGTATAATTCTACATGGAACCAAAAGTTGTTAGGCAAAGTTACGCCTGCTTTTGATAACGGATATTTGATGGCGGTACAACTTGGACAAAACTATTCGGAGATATGGAATCCGAGTGTGAATACAATTCAAGCGGGTTCTTCACCAATCGATTCTGCTTGGGTACATTTTGCTACTACATTT